>CAZXVT010000010.1:35561-52563 GCA_964644015.1 uncultured Maribellus sp. | reverse complement strand
GGTCTGATTTTAACCGCAAATGCTTCTGCCGGGTTCAGTTCAAAAATCTGGCTGATTTCTTTTTCTGAAAATCCTTTTTGTTGAAGTTCCGGTACCAGAAATTTTTCGATGGCGGTGAAATCCCTGAAAGTTCCGCCACCTGGTTTCATCGGGTCGTACCAGCCGGCGTCGTGCGAAAAAAGCAGCCGGTTCAGCAAACCTTCCTTTTTCATCAGCACGGCAAATGCCGAAAAGTTTTCAATTTCTTCTTGTTCGAATTTGTCGAAGGCAATCCACACACCCATTTTGGCAGCTTCAACGATTTTTTCCCAATCTTTTTCGTTGTTGGCGTGTGTCCAGATAAACGCCGAAGGAGAAATACCATTTTGTTTCAGCACCTCAATTTGCTGGTACGCAGGTACTGCCAGCCCGGTGTGCGACATGATGGTTAATCCGGTGGCTTTGTGTGCGATACAGGCGGCTTCCACCACTTTCCGGTTAATTTCCTGCAGCGGAGCACGTTCAACGGCAATTTTGATAAAACCGGGATAAATTCCGGTTCCTTCAATTCCGTTTTTTGCCTCGGCTATCCAGCGGTTGGCCAATTGTTGAGCCGTTTCTTCAAAACCATGTTTTGGAATAAATTTTCCACCCACAGCGCTGTAATACCCCGTGTTGGTAATAATCTGAATACCCGATTTTTCGGAAAGTATTTTCAGCAACAGCGGGTCGCGACCAATGTAAGCAGGGGTGCATTCAACCAGGGTTTTGTAACCGAGATTTTTAATTTCAAGCAGATAAGGAAGCACTTTTTCAATCACGCTGTCGCGGTTCCAGCGGTGGTAGCCAGTGCTGTCGGCGCCAATAAAATCGACCAGCAAATGCTCGTGGTGCAATGTTTTTCCAACTGCTGATGCAGGAATTTCACCGGTAACGGTTATGATTTTGGATTGTTCCGATTGGCAGGAAGCGAGGAGCAGGATAGCAAGTAGTAAATGAGTTAATGGGTAATTGAGTAATTGAGAGAAGAGGTTTTTTGAAGCTATTTTCAGTTTCATGGTTGTCAGTTTAAAATTCTGACTTGAAAGATACAAACTTCAGCGTTGTTTTTGCTTTTTGGCAACCAAAACCGCTCCTGATAAAACCAGAATTCCACCGATTATTGATAAACCGGAAAATCTTTCAAGTGCAATCCATTTTACATTCATCTGGGTGAGAATTCCCATCGTAATAAATGTGATTATCGGATTCATGATAATGATGATACTGACTTTGCTGGCTTCGATTAGTTGCAGCGCTTTGGAAAGTGTTGTGTAGGAAAGAAGTGTGTTTATGCCGCCAAACAAAAGCAGTAGCCAGGTTACAATATCGAGATGTTCTAAAGAAGCAAAATTGACAAACGGCAGTAAAATAAACACCGGCAAACCAAAAATGAACATGTTCAAACTTTGCACATCGAGTTTCAGGACCAGTTTTTTTTGCAATACGGCATAGAGCGCCCAGGCAACTGCGGCTATCAAAAGGTGAATTACACCCAGGTTATATTTTTGCTGAACATCGAAAAAAGCAACCAACTGGTCGCGGTAAAAAAAGGCCATTCCGGCAAGTGCAATCACAAAACCGATTATTTGCAGCCGCGTGATTTTCTCTCTGAAAAAAAAGATACCGGCAAGCGCCAGCAAAATAGGACCGGTTTGTATAAAAAGCTGGGCATTGCTGGGTGTGGTGTAGTGGATTCCCATCATAAAACCAATGTAATTCCAGGTAAGCGCCAGGGTGGCAACTACCAGTAAAACAGGCGGACGGATAAGAATTTTAAAAGAGCCCGGATTTTTTGCCGTCTGCCAGGCTGCCAGAATCATGAAAGCAAGCAAAAACCTGAACCACACAATGGTGATGGGTTCAACTTTGTCGTCGATTATTTTTAAAACGATTGCCAATACGCCCCAAAACAGGGCGGTGATTCCAGCGTAAATAATACCTTTCAGGTGATTTTGCATGTTTTTTTAAAGTGAACAATTCATTATAACCTGATTAACCTTGAAATAGACTCGGCTACAATGAAATATTTTTCCGGTTTTAACTTTCCGATTCTTTTGGTAATAATATTTTTGTCAGCAGTGAAAATTCTGTTGGGTCTGATTTTGCTTTCTTTATTGAGAGAACCTTTTGCAAAATCGGTTTGGCTTAAATGTATTGAATAAATATCGTCTGTATTTTTACTTGTAATCTGACAAAGTATGATATCACTTCCCATCAAATCGGCAAGAACCAGTGCAGGTCTTTTTTTTGCCTCCGATAAATCAGAAAATGGGAAAAGAACAACAACAACTTCACCTTTTACAAATCTTTCCATGCTTCATTTTCTGTCGGATTCAGCCAATCTTTTGCTAATGCGGTTTCGCTTGCCAAATGAGTTTCAATCTTTTCAGCGCTCCGTTTTATCTTTTTGAATCTGATAAAATCAAGAATTTCGTTGGCAAATTCATCTGGCAAATCCTTAAGTTCGTCGATTATAATATTTTTTGTAATGCTGGTCATTTTAAACAGTGATTTTACATGTAAACGATTTTTGTACTATCGAAGTTCAGCGCCAAGTTCCCTTTTGTAAGTTTCAATCAGCTTTTGCATGGTTTTTTCAATCTGTTTGTCGTTGAGTGTGGCTTTGTCATCGCGCAGGATAAAGCTCACCGCATACGATTTTTTGCCATCCGGAACGCCCTTACCTTCGTAAACATCAAACAGGTCAACTTCGCGCAGAATTTTCCGGTCGGTGTAATAAGCCAGCTCTTTTATTTTGCTGAATTTTACAGATTTGTCGATTAAAAGCGCCAAATCTCTGCGAACCGCCGGGAATTTTGGCAACTCTTCAAAAAGCACTTTGTGTTTTTTATGCAGAATCAAAACATTGTCCCAGTTGAAATCGGCATAATAAACAGGCGCGTCAACATCGAATTTCTTCAGCCATTTTTTTGCCACAATCCCAACATTCACAAGCGTTTTGTTATTGCCGGTGTAGCTGAGACCCTCGGCAAAAAGCTCATCCGAAACTTCGTTCACCTGAAGCTGTTCAATAGAAAAACCAAGCCGTTTTAAAATGTTTTCAGCGTAAGTTTTCAGGCTGAAAAACGAAGTGAGTTGTTGTTTACCGCTCCAGCTCTCGTTTTCTTTAGCGCCCGTTACAAAAAGTGCGAGGTGTTCTTCCTCCCGATAATTTTTCTCCGGGTGGTCTTTTAGCTCGGTGCCTTTAAAGAAATAGCAGTTCCCGAATTCGTACATCCGCAGGTTTTTATTCTGGCGATTTGCATTGAAAGCAACACATTCGAGCCCGCCAAAAAGCAATGTTTGCCGCATTCCGTTAAGGTCGGCGCTAAGCGGATTCAGCAATTTCACAGTCTGCGCGTCGCCGTACTGATTTAATCCTTCGTAATATCCTGCTTTTGTCAGTGAGTTCGACCATATTTCGTTAAAACCCTGCGCAGTAATCATTTCTGCCACTAGATTCTTGACATTATTCGGGTCAGGTTTTTCGGCCGTTTGCAGCGAGGCATTTACCTGGGTCGGAATTTCAACGTTGTTATATCCGTAAATCCGGAGAATTTCCTCAATTACATCAGCTTCGCGTTTTACATCAACACGATAAGGCGGAACGAGTAATGAAAGTCCGTTTTCGGTTTCGTTATCGATATTTATTTCGAGCGAATTCAGAATATTTTTGATGGTTTCTTTGCCAAGTTCTTTGCCAATCAATCGTTTGATATTCGCAAAACTTACATCAACTTTAAAATGGCTGATGGGCTCGGGATAAATATCCACGATTTCAGAAGAAATGGTTCCTCCGGCCACTTCTTTAATGAGCATGGCCGCACGTTTGAGCGCATAAATCACACCATTCGGGTCGGTTCCACGCTCAAAACGGAACGAAGCATCGGTATTTAATCCGTGACGCCGCGCGGTTTTGCGGATGAAAACCGGGTCGAAACAGGCGCTTTCCAGAAAAATATTGGTGGTTGAATCTTTTACTCCCGATGTAAGTCCGCCAAAAACACCGCCGATACACATGCCGTCTTCAGCATTACAAATCATCAGGTCGTTTTCGTTCAGCGAACGCTCAACGCCATCAAGCGTCACAAATTTGGCCCCGTTGTTTAATGTCCTAACAACAACTTTTCCACCTTTAATTTCACCGGCATCAAAAGCATGAAGTGGCTGTCCGGCTTCGTACAAAACGTAATTGGTAACATCCACCACATTGTTGATGGGCGACAGTCCGATAGTTTTTAACCGGCGTTTCAGCCACTCGGGCGATTCTTTGATGGTAACTCCTGAAATGGTAACGCCCGAATAACGCGGACAAACTTCCGGATTTTTTACTTCAACCGGAATTTCAAGGTTGTGGTTATCCACTTTGAAGCCTTCCACCGACGGTTTTTTGTAGCCTTGTTCAAGTGTATTTCTGAGGTAGGCAGCCAAATCGCGGGCAACACCAATGTGCGAGGCTGCATCAATGCGGTTTGGAGTTAAATCAACCTCGATGCACCAGTCCGACTGAATATTATAATAATCTTTAGCCGGCATTCCAACCTGTGCATTTTCAGGTAACACAATAATTCCGGCGTGGTCGGTTCCGATTCCGATTTCATCTTCTGCGCAAATCATCCCTTCGGAGACCTCGCCCCTGATTTTTGATTTTTTAATCATGAACTCATCTTTGCCCATGTACATGGTAGTTCCAACAGTGGCAACCACCACTTTTTGTCCGGCGGCCACATTGGGAGCACCGCAAACAATGGGCAACAGTTCGCCGGTTCCGATATTAACGGTGGTTTTGCTCAGGTGGTCGGAATTCGGATGAGGCTCGCAGGTAACCACTTCACCGATTACAAGGCCATTCATGCCACCTTTCACGGTTTCAACTTCTTCAATTCCACCAACCTCAAGCCCGATTTGGGTCAGAATTTTTGCAATTTCTTCGGGTGACAAATCAATGTCGATGTAATCTTTTAACCACGAATAAGATATGTTCATTGTATAGTAATTTCTTTCGGTTTAAAACGTGCCAAAAGTAACGATTTTTTCAGGTGATATTTCAGAAGAGGAAAACGAAGTTTGGAACTCAGTGTTTAAATTAATGTTTCAGAAAGGGAGAAAAGCAGAGATTTCTGGAGAGTGTTTCAAAATACGATTTGTCATTCAGAAGTAAACACTGTTGTAAAATCTAATATTTATCACACACTGAACGGTCTAAATTATTTATTTTCGTCGCTTGTACTTACAATTTAAAATTTGTTACCAATGAAAAAACTGCTGATTATTCTTTTTGCCGCGGGTTTGTTTCTATCCTCGTGCAAAAGTCAAAAAAAAGAAACCAATACGAATATGGACAATCCGTTTTTTACCGAGTGGACAACACCTTTTGGCGTGCCACCTTTCGAATTAATTAAAACAGAGCATTATCTTCCTGCAATTCAGGAGGGAATCAAACAACAACAGGCCGAAATCGATTCTATTGTGAATAATACAGAGGCTCCCAATTTTGAAAACACAATTCTTGCCTACGATAAATCGGGTGCTTTGTTAGACAAAGTGAATGGTGTTTTCGGTCCGCTAAACAGCGCCAACACCAACGACGAAATGCAGGCTGCCGCACGCGAAATCACACCGATGATGACTGCTCACCGCGACAATATTTCGATGAATCCGAAGCTTTTCGAAAGGATTAAAGTTGTTTATGATATGAGAAATGAAAGTGGGCTGGATGATCAGCAAATTCGTGTTATTGAAAAATTCTACCAGGATTTTGTTCGCAATGGAGCCAATTTAACACTGGAAAACCAGGAAAAACTCAAATCTATCAATACAGAATTGTCGAAACTCAGCCTGAAATTTGGTGAAAATCTTTTAGCCGAAACCAATAAAAATTTCAAGCTGGTGGTTGAAAATGAAGCAGATTTAGCTGGACTTTCAGCCGATGTAATTGCCCGCGCAGCAATGGATGCACAAAAAACCGGAGACTCAGGAAAGTGGGTTTTCACACTGGCAAAACCAAGTATGCTGCCATTTTTAACCTACGCACAAAACCGCGACCTGCGCGAAAAACTGTATCGTGGTTATTTTATGCGTGGCGATAACGACAACGAATTCGATAACAAGGAAATCATCAAAAAAATTGTAAAACTGCGCGACGAACGTGCCAAACTGCTGGGCTTTAATAATTTTGCCGAATACCAGATTGATATCAACATGGCAAAAACTCCGCAGGCTGTTTACGATTTTCTGTTGAAAATCTGGGACCCTGCACTCAAAATGGCGAAACAGGATGTCAAAGAAATGCAGGCAATTATCGACAAAGAGGGCGGCAATATCAAGCTGGCTTCGTGGGATTGGTGGTATTACAACGAAAAACTTAAATTGCAGAAATTCAATCTCGACGAAAACGAAGTGAAACCTTATTTCAGTCTTGACAATGCCAAAAACGGTGTTTTCTATGTAGTTGAAAAATTATATGGTCTGAAATTCGTGAAACGCGATGACCTGCCAACGTATCATGTTGAAGCAGAAGCTTATGAAGTACAGGAAGCCGATGGGAAATTCCTTGGCGTATTGTATATGGATTTCCATCCGCGCGATGGCAAAAGAGTAGGAGCGTGGTCAACTGCTTTCCGCAGTGCAAGTTACCGCAATGGCGAACGCGTGCCTACCATCGGGTCGATTGTAATGAATTTTACCCGCCCGGCAGGAGAAACTCCAGCTTTACTTAGTTTCGACGAAGTTTCAACTTTCTTCCACGAATTTGGCCACGCGCTGCACGGACTATTTGCCGATGGTTTGTACGACCGCACTGCCCGCAGCGTACCACGCGATTTTGTTGAACTGCCATCGCAGATTATGGAAAACTGGGCTGCTGAACCCGAAGTAATGAAAGTGTATGCAAAACATTACCAGACCGGCGAAGTGATTCCGGATGCGCTGATTGAAAAACTTGAAAAAAGCGGCACTTTTAACCAGGGTTTCACTACCGGCGAATATGTGGCAGCTTCAATCCTCGATATGGATTACCACACAACACCGAATCCTGAAATTGCCGATGTGCGCGCTTTTGAGAAAGCTTCGATGGATAAAATCGGTTTGATTCCTGAGTTTATTCCGCGCTACCGGAGCACTTATTTTTCACATACTTTTTCGGGTGGTTATTCGGCTGGTTACTATGTTTACCTGTGGGCTGCAGTTTTAGATACCGATGCTTTCAACGCTTTCAAAGAATCGGGCGACCTGTTTAATCCCGAACTGGCTGCGAAATTCAGGGAGTTGCTGGCCAAATCTGGCGCTGCCGACGGCATGGATGTGTACCGCAAATTTCGTGGACAAGATCCTTCAATTGAGCCACTTTTACAAAAACGGGGTTTGAAATAAGAATTTGAGATTTATAGATTCTGGAAAGAGACTGTCGGAAGGCAGTCTCTTTTTGTTTCTGACTTCTTTAATTCGATGAATGAGTATTAAGTTCCTGATTGCTTCGTTTTGTTGGTAATCACATATTCAAGATTCTTGTCATTTCTCTCTCGCCTTAGGCGAGAGAGAAATCTGCATGTTCGCAAAGATTTAGCTCCGCTGATTTTCAATTCTCCTCGCGCAATCGTCGAAATGACTGCTTTCATAAGGCTTTCAGATTATGCTTTCTCTTTTATTTCCACGGGAAATGGTTTGGTAACCTCGCCGGTATAAACGCTGATGTGCGGGAATGGAATTTCGATACCTTTCTGTTCGAAAGCTTCCTTGATTTCCATAAAAACCGAATTTTTTACTTTTAAATAGTTGGTGCGCTCAAACCAGACTCCGAATTGAATATTGATACTGCTGGCACCAAAACCCTTGAAAACAATGAGTGGTTCTGGTTCATCGAGACAAAGCGGATTGCGTTTGGCAACTTCCTGCAGGGTTTGCATCACCAGTTCAAGGTTTTCCTTGTAAGCCACACCAATTTCAAAATCAAGTCTTCGTATAGGAAAACGGGTTACATTGATCACTTCACTCGAAATCACAGTCTGGTTGGGTATTCGCAGTAAAAGGTTGTCGAAAGTTCTGATTTTGATTGAAAGCAGGTCGATACTGTGTACCACACCGGTTTTGTCGCCAATGCGAATCTGGTCGCCGATTTCAAAAGGTTTTTCAGAAACCATAAAAAAGCCGCTTACAATATTCCCGATGCTGGTTTGCGAAGCTACACCCACGACAATACCTATTACACCTGCAGTCCCGAAAATGGCGGTCATGTCGATATTTAATTCTGAAATGATAACCGTAAACAGAATGACGATGGCAGTATATCGTACAAACCGGTTGATAATCATTTTCCGTTGTTGCGATAGTTTTGACGGTAGAATTTTCTTCATCAACACGCCCAAAAGAGAAATGATAATGGTGCCAACCACAAGAATGATGGCAATTCTCAGCAGTTTCTCAAAAGTTTCTGCATTAATATAATGTGACCAGTCAAAATTCATTGTTCGCCTTTATAAATGTTTCTGATAAAATGGAATTTGATATTCAACAGGTTATTGCCTGAAGCGTTTCGGGGTTTTGCCATCACCTCCTGTTTTTCGCCGTTATATTGTTTTGAATAATGATATTCAACCGAACTGCCTTCTTCGTCGCTTTTGTGTTCAACCTGAACAAGGCTTGTTACGATTTTATGATTGTTTTTGTACAGCGTGATAAATTCAGTTCTGATCATCAGTCGCTGGACCATCAGAATCGAATTCGAACTGTTTCTGATATTTACCGGACAAATTGCTTCAAGGTCGGTAATTTTAATTTCATCGGGATTGAGGAAATATTCCGTACCGAGGGTAAATGCGGGTTCACCGCTGTCGGGGTCTCCAAACCAGGTATTAGAAAGTCTTTTGTATGAAATTTCCCTGAGCAGGTTGGAAGGCTGTACTTTTGAAAAATAAATCTGAAATGCCAGCGGTATTTTTAAAAAAATGGTAATATCCTGACCGGGTAAAACATTCAGCCCGGTGCCTTTAAAAACAAGCGGTTTTGCTGGCAGGGCAGGTGCAATAAGCAGTGAATTGGATTTTCCGGTCTGAAAAAAATCGGACAATGTGGCTTCTTCGCTCAACATAATATCATCATCCGGGCAGTTATCAGTTGTTACAAGATGCCAGCCCTCACTATTACGGGTGGCCTTCAACTGAACACATCCAATATCAATGGTTTTTGTGTTGCCAGGTAAAACCTGGTGTTTTACGAGAAGTTCGCTGATGTTCATTTTTAACTAATTGTTCAGGGGTAAAATTACGAAACATTTGGGTTTGCATTGGCTCAGGCAAAAAAAATCCGGGATTTCCCCGGATTTTCCTTTTTGTGATGTGATCTACTTCATGCTTTTTCCGTCGGTGTTAATGTCGAGTGCACCGGTAATTTTACTGATGTCTTTCGGGTCGATTATGCCGCTGATGCTGATCAGAGCGTTATCGTCGCCGCCAACCACCAGCAGCAGATCCGAAATTTTTCCATTGCCGGCATCTTTGGCTAAAAACCTTACCATTTCGTCGGGCCCGGTAACTTCCATCAGCACTTCGTAGCCATTGTTTTTAAAGAATCCTTCCTTTTCAAGTTCAGAATAAAAATTCAGGGTTTTGTTCAGCGACTCGTCTTCAACCGTAAGAACTTTGATTCCACTGAGACCTGAAAGAATGTCAGAGGTGGCTTTGTCGCCTGTTTCAATCTGGCTGGCAAATCCCAGCATTTTCCCCGAAATATTAACGGTGGTGAATCCTTTCTGGTTGGCATACTTTTCAAAAAGCTTGTCAACTGCTGTTTTCTGTGCAAACACTGCCAAAGGCAGCAACATTGCCATAATTAATACTAACTTTTTCATGATATTTTCTTTTTAAATGTTTATAATCCAAGTTTTTAAAGAACTTTTCAGTACTTTTTTGCGCGCTATTATATTGAATCAGTTTCTTTCGTTTTATCTGTTTCAGAAATCCCGGATTCCTGCTTGTTCATTTTTTCAAGTGTTTTGAAGAATTCGTTAACTGGTGCCACTCCTTTTCTTACCGGCTCAGTTACTTTTTGAATCTTATCGAATTTTGATAGTGAGGCAAATCCTTTGTTGTATTTTTCTGAAACAAACTGCAAAGTTTTTTCAGCATAAACGTAGGCTTCCTGTGGATTTTTAAAAGTATCGACAGGTTTTTGCTGTTGCTGCCAGAACAGGAATCCGCCTAAAACAATGATTACTGCTGCTGCCACACCGGTAACAGTTTGCCACAACCACCGGTATCTTGTTTTTTCCTTGTGTTCACTTTCAAGTATAAAATCCATGATTTCGCTTTCCAATTGCAGATTTCTTCCATTGCCCGATAGTTCATCCAATCCGTCAAAGAACGATTTGTATTCCTGCAATTCAGGATCAACATTCCCGCTTCTGAAGTAACTTTCAATCAGTTTTTCATCATTCTGAGAAGTTTGTCCCTCAAAGTATTTTTGCAGTAAATCTTTTATTTTCGAAGTTTCCATTGTCATTCAGTTTTACAAATTCGTCGCGTACTTTTTTTCTTGCTCTCGAAAGGTTCACCCTGATGGCATTCATTTCCATGCTGGTGATTTCGGCTATTTCTTCATATTCAAGCTGTTCAATGTCCTTCATCTGCATAATTTTCCGTTGCAGATCGGGCAATTCGTTTATCAGTTTTTTTATCAGGTTTGCCGATTCACTCAATTCAACCTGTAAATGAACGTCAGTTGCGTCAGGTTTTACAACCTGCATTGTTGGCGAAACCGCCGGTTTGTTTTTTTTGTCTCTCAGAATATCAAGGCACCTGTTTCGCGTCATCTGCATGGCAAAAGCTTCAATATTCTGCACGTTTTCAAGCGTCTCTTTCTTTTGCCACAATTTCAGGAAGACGTCCTGTATTGCATCTTTTGCCTCGTCTTCATCGTTAAGGAAACGCATTGCAAAACGGTGAAGTTTATTGCTCACCGGCAAGATTTTTAATTTAAAATCGCTTGCAACCATTTCGCTGTTTTTCCTTTTTTGATTTTAAGACGTGCCCGGTTTAAATTCATTACATCGGTTTTGAAGATATTTTTAATTGCGAATGTTTTTAAAAACAGAAGCCGCATTTTACGCGGCTTCTGTAAAATATCCCTACCAAATATTAATGAAGACAGAAATAATTATCTGTTATTAAATTTGATTATTAGCTGATTGGAACCCTTTGCGTTTTATCTTCAATTACAACCAGCCTGTATTTTTGCCCGACCATTACCAGTCGATACGTTTTAATATGAAGGTGTTTGGTTACCACTTTGTTGTGAATCACAAAGTCCTGAATCATATCCAATTCTGAAAGATTGGACCCCGATAGTAAATCACGCATTTGACAATGCTTGCAGAATTTTGTGCTTTCATCCACAATTTTTCCGCGGCGTGTGCATCCCATAATTTCACAGAACTCATGGTCCAGAATATCGCCTTTATCACTTTTTGTCAATTCCTGAAATGATTTATTGAAAAGCTTCACTTTGAATTCGTGGTCAGTGAGGAAGATGGCATGTGGGTGGTGTTCGATCAACTGGTTAACCAGATCGTTGGCTTCTTCAATTCTTACAAATTCCAGTCTCATAAGTTCAATTATTAATTGGTTTGTTTTTTTACAGGAATGTTAAATGTCGCTTTTTGTTACATTCGTTTAACAACTTGAATTTAGCAAATATTCGGCAAATTGTAATCATAATGAGTTTCAGAACATAAATTTTTTTTCTGACATGTAAATAACAGGAATTCAGCTATTTTTTAAACAGATTATTAACCAGGTCTGTTCTTCCGCGTGATTTCAGGTCGTTGATGATCGAATTTTTGAATTCGTTTTTGTACCAGAAAAAGAATTTGCGCTGATTTTCCTTTTCGTGTTTGTTGCGTGCTGTGTAAATCTTTTCCATCGTGTAAGGATGGTAGCCCGAATAATAAACTTCAGTTGCAAGTGTCATAGGAGTGGGCGTAAAATCCTGAACCTGTTCCAACCTGAAATTCATTTTTTTTGTTTGAATGGCCAGGTCTGCCATGTCTTCGGGTTTACTGCCTGGATGGCTCGAAATAAAATAGGGAATCAACTGCTGGTTCAGGTTTTCTTCTTTATTGATTTTGATAAACTCTTCGTTTAGCCTTTCAAACAGTTTAAAAGGTGGTTTGCGCATAAATTTCAGCACTTCGTCCGACGAGTGTTCCGGCGCCACTTTCAGCCTGCCCGATACGTGGTGTTTGATCACTTCGCGCAGGTATTCGTTGTTGGCTTTGTCGGTTTCTTCGCGACCTGTTTTTTCAAGAATCATATCGTACCGGATGCCACTGCCGATAAATGCTTTTTTAACTTTCGGGTTTTGCCTTACTTTCCGGTAAAGATCGAGCATGGGCTGGTGATTGGTATCAAGATTTTTGCAGATGGCAGGGAAAATACACGAAGGGCGCTTGCATTTTTTGCAGATTTCTTCGTGGATCCCTTTCATTTTGTACATATTGGCTGAAGGGCCTCCCAGGTCAGAAATATATCCTTTGAAATCAGGCATTTCAGTAACTTTTTCCACCTCTTTCAAAACCGATTTTTCCGATCGGCTGGCAATAAATTTTCCCTGGTGGGCCGAAATGGTGCAAAAAGTACAGCCGCCAAAACACCCACGATGAATGTTAATCGAATGTCTGATCATTTCGTACGCCGGAATCGGCTCTTTTCCGTGGTAACGCGGATGAGGCAGGCGGGTGTAAGGCAAATCGTAAACCCTGTCAATTTCAGCTTCTTTAAAAGTGGGCCACGGCGGATTTACCACAATTTTCTTACCTCTGATGCGCTGGGTCAGTTTTTTAGCCTCCATTTTATTCGATTCTTCCTCGATGTACATAAAATTACGGGCATATTTTTTCCGGTCTTTCAAACACTCCTCGTGCGAAGTAAGCTCAAATTCGTCCCAGTTTTTACGGGTGGCGTATTGTTCTTCTGCGTCAGTCAGAAAAACCGTTTGCGGAATGGTAGTCAGGTTTTCAACTGAAACACCTTTCTGCATCAGTTGAGCAAATTCGGCAATCGATTTTTCGGCCATTCCGTAGAAAAGCAGGTCGGCTCCCGAGTCAACCAAAATCGAGGGCATCAGTTTATCCGACCAGTAATCGTAATGTGTCACCCTGCGCAGGGAGGCTTCAATTCCTCCAATCACCAGCGGAACTTCGGGGTAAAGTTTTTTCAGAATCTGCGAATAAACGATGGTGGCATAATCGGGCCTGAAACCGGCTTTTCCACCGGGCGTGTAAGCATCGTCGGTTCGTAACCTTTTCCCGGCAGTGTAGTGGTTTACCATCGAATCCATGTTCCCGGCGGTAACAGCAAAAAACAGCCGTGGCTTGCCCATTTTTCTGAAATCGCGAAGGTCGTCTTTCCAGTTGGGTTGCGGAATTACAGCCACTTTCAATCCTTCTGCTTCCAGAATTCTGCCAATCACAGCGGCCCCGAACGACGGATGGTCAACATAAGCATCGCCGGTAAAAAGAATCACATCAATCTCATCCCAGCCAAGCTCTTTCACCTCTTTCGTCGAGGTTGGCAACCATAATTTTATATCTGTCTTCCCTTCCAATTCAAGCTGTTTTTTGATATTACTGACAAATAAAACACTTTTTTGTCAGAATTTATAATGAATTAAAAATTACGAAGTTTTGTGATTTTTATTTAACTGAACTTTAATGTTTTAAACCGGGATTCGTTTACTTTTGTAAGAATCACTCTGATCGTTTATCAATGAAAAACCGCAGGAATTTTGAATTTTTTAATTTTCTTAACTCGGCATCAGTGGCTGGAAATGAGTACTTCGACCGGATGCTGACAGGAATTTTTCGTTTTAATCAACTTGAGAAAGTTTATGCCAAAGCTTCGGGAATAAGTGGTGACGATTTTATTGGGAAGGTACTCGATTTGCTCAATGTTACGGTGGAGTTTAATGATAAACAATTAAAACGCATTCCTGAAAAAGGCCCTGTGATAGTGATTGCCAATCATCCGCTGGGTGGAATCGAAAGATTGTTACTGATCAAATACCTTGGAAAGATCAGGAACGATATTAAAATTCTTGGTAACCCGTTACTGCAAAAAGTAGATCCGCTGGCTGGTTATTTTATTACACAAAAACCACAAATCAATCTGATTCCGGGTAAAAAATCAACTGCACTTCCTGATGAGTTGAAAACACATCTTGAAAACGGAGGGATGCTCTGTCTTTTTCCTTCGGGCAGTGGCAGTACATTTCATCCGTTTTACGGACTCACCGATAAAGTATGGCAGTTACAATTAATAAAATTTATCAAGGAAACAGAAGTTCCTGTTTTGCCCGTTTTTTTTCAGGGAAAACCGGGTAAAATGGTTGCTGTAATGATTAGAATGAACCCTGTTTTCAGTGGTTTTCAACCTTCGGATAAGAAATTGAATCTGAAAATCAGGATTGGAAACCCAATCAGCCTGAAAACACAGAAAAAATTTGCCGACGAATACCAGTTTGGAAGATACCTGAGAGCCAAAACTTTCGGGATGCAGGCGAAAATGAAAATCAAACCTTTTTTCATTTTTCCACCCAGGAAAATTTCAGTGCCGGAGCCTGTTATCGAGCCGGTTCCTCAAAAGAAACTGCTGAAAGAAATCAAATCGCTTGAGCCTGCATACGGACTTTTTAACCTTAAAAATTATTCAGTGTATGCAGTGCCATCGGCAAGAATCCCCAATATTATGCAGGAAATCGGCCGGTTGAGGGAAATTACTTTCCGCGAAGTGGGAGAGGGCACCAACCGGAGTATTGACATTGATGAATACGATTTGTATTATGACCAGCTTTTTATCTGGGACAACGAAGAAAATAAATTGGTGGGAGCCTACCGCATCGGTCCGGGTCGTGAAATTATGTCGCAGTACGGAATTCACGGGTTTTACATCAGTACGTTGTTTATTTTACACGAAGGGTTGTCGCAGGTGCTGAATGAGAGTCTTGAACTGGGCCGGTCTTTTATTGTCAGTGAGTACCAGCGAAAGCCACTTCCTTTGTTTATGCTTTGGAAAGGAATTTTGTATTTTCTGCTGAAAAATCCGCAGTATCGCTACCTGATTGGGCCGGCAAGTATCAGTAACAATTATTCGGCGGTTTCAAAAGATCTTATAATTCGTTTTATTACTGAAAATCATTCTGATAATGATCTGGCATCTTTCGTTTTACCCCGGAATGAATACAAACCTGGAAGATTAGATGAAAATATCAGAACCTTGCTGAAAAGTGCTGAAAGCGACATTGAAATACTGGATAAAACGGTTGCAGATCTTGAAGAGCAAAATATTGGTTTGCCGGTATTGTTAAAAAAATACATTCAGTTAAATGCCCGGATACTTGGTTTTAACGTCGATCCTGCTTTCAACGATAGTATTGACGGCTTGATTTTTCTGGATGTTTTTAATATTCCGATGCAGGTGCTCGAATCGCTTTCAAAAGATGTGAATGATGATTCAATTCTTGTACGATTTCAGTCAAACAAGAACGTGAAGTAAAATGGAGCCGATTGTTTTACTGCTTTTTACTGACGGAAGTGTAAATCCAAAGCTAAATTTTGGTTACGGAGCTTATTTGGCTGTTTCAGAATCCGAAATCAGAAAAGATGATTTGACACAGCATGTGATGTTAAAACGGTTTGATGAAACCACTTCGGTAAAACTGGAATTACAGACTATGTTATGGGCTTTAAATGAATTCAGAAATTTTAACGGGAAAATTAATGTTTACACTGATTCTCAGAATATTTTGGGTTTGCCTGGAAGAAGAGAACGCCTGGAGAAAAGTGATTTTTATTCGAAGCAAAACAAGCGAATTACCAATTGGGAATTGTACAGGGATTTTTACCTTTTAACTGATCAATTGAATATTGAAATAAAAAAGGTCAGCGGACATAAAAGAACCAGTGTGAAAGATGATATTGATCGGCTATTTACAATTGTTGACCGGGCTTCCAGAAATGCAGTGAGGAGGGAAATTTGGGTGTGAAATGTCCAAGATCCAATTTTCAATCAGAACAACACAATATCTGCTGATTAATGGAAATTGTTCATTGAATATTCATTATTGGATATTTCCCTTTCATTTTCCTTCTGATATTTTGACGGTAAAATCTACCTTTGCACCACATGAAAAATTACGATGTGATTGTGGTGGGAGCAGGGCCGGCGGGATTGCTGGCTGCCGGAAGTGCTGCGCAAAACGGGGCAAAAGTGCTGGTGCTCGAAAAAATGTATGCACCCGGCCGCAAATTGCTGATTACCGGAAAAGGCCGCTGCAATGTTACCAACGAAGCCAACATCAGCGAATTTATCACGCATATTTTCCCCGACGGGCGTTTTCTGCGAAGCGCATTTGCCGGCTTTTTCTCAAAAGATATTATTGAATTGCTTGGCGAACATGGAGTTGCCTGCACATTGGAACGCGGTGGCCGCTGGTTTCCCGAAAGCAACCAGTCTGCTGATATTCTGAAAGCCCTGCTGAAATGGGTGGGCGAGCTGGGTGTTGAAATAGTCTGTAATCAGCGGGTTGAAAAACTGCTGGTGGAAAATAGCACAATTTCGGGAGTAAAAGCAAACGGCGAAAATATTCTGGCCCCAAACATAATTCTGGCAACCGGCGGGAAATCGTACCCCGGAACCGGTTCAACCGGCGATGGTTACGAGTTGGCGCGACACGTTGGACACACAATCGAAAAACCCATTCCGGCGCTGGTGCCGCTCGAAACAAAAGGTAGTACTGCACAGCAATTACAGGGACTGAACCTGAAAAACGTAAAAGCCGTGATTTGGGTGGATGGAAAAAAAGCAGGTGAAGATTTTGGCGAAATGATTTTTACTCACTTTGGTTTGTCGGGCCCGATAATTCTGACTTTAAGCCGGATAGCAGTTGCAGCGCTGCAAAACAACAAAAAAGTGGAATTCACCATCGACCTGAA
>CAZXVT010000010.1:19128-35551 GCA_964644015.1 uncultured Maribellus sp. | reverse complement strand
CCAGCGCTGGATGAGCAAAAACTGGATGCCCGGCTTATTCGGGACCTCAACGAACACGGCAAAAAGAAACTCGAAAATATTTTTCGCGAGTGGTTGCCCGCATCGATGATTCCGGTGTTTCTCGAAATTTTGCAACTCGACCCAGAAAAAGAGTGTCACCAGGTTACAGGCAACGAGCGGAAGCAAATCCGCAACCTCATGAAAAACCTGCGTTTCGAAGTGTCGCACAACCGGTCGTTTAAAGAAGCAATTATTACAGCGGGCGGCGTGGTAACCAGCGAAATCAGTCCAAAAACCATGGAATCAAAAATCGTAAAAGGCCTTTTCTTTGCCGGCGAACTTATCGACCTCGATGCCGAAACCGGCGGCTACAATTTGCAGATTGCCTATTCAACAGGCTGGCTGGCAGGGAAGAACGTTAGGATTGCAGAATGATGATTAACGATTGCAGAATTTACAAACATGACAACCTGACAACCCGACAACAAAACTAACCACGACAACCTTTTTGCCCACTTACTCAATCACTCAATCACTTTTTTACTCCTCAATCACTTTCTGCACCCTTCCCACTTCGCCGGTGGCAAGCATAACTTTTATGCCGTGCGGGTGAAAATCGGCGCTGGTAAGCAATCGTTTTACAAAACCTTCGGTGAGTTCGCCGGTGCGTTGGTGGTGTTTTTGAACAATTTCCACAAGGTCGCCGGGTTGTATGTTTTTTCTGTATCGACCGTCCATGGTTTTACAATGTTTTGTTATTTCAAACCTGCAATCAATTGGTTTCTTTTTGTTTGATATAATAGCAAATATGCCCTTTTAACTGGTTCCGACAAATAAGAATGTTGAATTAATTCTTCAACAAGCAACTGTTTTTGCAAAAAAGGCTCAAGTATTTTAACTCTCCGACTTTCGATAATTCCTAGTCTGTTGGAAAACTCAATAAAATCATCCAAAGAAATCTTGCCTGTATTTTTCTTTCTCTCCGATTGATAATTATCTGCAAATAATCCCTTGTCCAAAGCAAAATCGGTGTCATGAACATGGATTTTTGTGTTGATTAAATCGTAGGCAGGACTTAGTTTGTAATCTCCTGATTCAGTTTCGAGTAACGAAAAGTTTTTCAAATGAGCGTCACCATTGGAAAACAGGAAATTAAAAACGACGATGGCAAAAAATTTCTCCAGTTCAATACGGTAGGTAGGAACGAATTTTCGGATTAAGTCGGCGACTTCTTCGTAACTATAATTATATTTAAAATTTGCACCAGTATTTTCGGTTGTTTTCCCAGCTAATGTGGCAAAATCTTCCTTGCCCCATTTTGTTCCATCTTGTTTTACATCAAAGCGGCGGGTTATGTAAGCTGGAGTACCATCCTGAAAAAATATCAGGCCATTTTCCGCTGTCTGAATTCCATAAACCTGTTTCGCAATCTGCATGGTAAGATGTTCATTCGCAGGAACCTGGTCGGTTTTTGCCAAGTCATGTGGAACGGGTTTCAGTATGTATTGGCCTTGTTCTCCCGGGCGTGTCAATCTCAATTTATTCTTATCGAGTATCATCGAAAGTTTTTCCTGAACACCAGAGATTGAGATTCTGGAACGGTTTTCAATAAAAAGGTTTGATTCATCTTCATTTTTACCCGGAGATTCATATGGCAGAATATGGCTTACTTTTTTGCCGTTAAAAAGCCTTTTTAAACAAACCGGACTGTAAGTTTCAAAACCTTCAGCAAGGGTTCCCGGACAATATTTTATTTCTGGAAACATTTTAAACCTTGTTATCTGGTAATACAGTTATTGCACCTATCGTATCATTTGATGCAGTGGCTATTAACAAGCCGAAATAATCGTTTTCATCAAGCTTGAATTTTCTGCATTGAAGTTTTTTATTGTATCCTTCTGCTAACATGTTAAAGAAAAAAGGAAACAAAAACGTTGATTCATAGGATTTCTTTGATTTCGGCAATGTCATGCTGATTGCAGGTTTTGAGTTATCGCGAAACCAATCGTCATCGTATATAAACTCATAACCTGATTTTGATTTTTGAATCAAAGTACCAGCTAAAATCCCGTTTCTGAAAACTTTCGCTTTTCTCATTTATTACAGATTCGGTTTTTTTATTTCAACATTAATTTGTAAACCAAGTACTTCTGTGATTTTGTTGACAGAGTCAAATGTCGGATTTGTTTTTCCGGTTTCAATTGCTTTCAATGTGCGTAATGAAACTCCCGCTAATTCAGCAAGGTCTTCCTGTGTTATTTTAAGCAACTTTCTTCTTTCCCTTAATATTTTTGATAAATCTTCAAGGTGCATTTTACTGCTCTTTTTGAGCAAATATAAAGATTTATCTTTAATTAACAGTGTTAAGTGTATTGTTTTGCACTTTTTTAGTTATTCAAATGGAAATCAGAATAGAGAGTATGAGATAAGTGTATTTTAATTCACTATTTGTTAGATTTATCTCAAATACAAATTACTGTCACCGTAACTTAGAAATCTGAAGTCGTTGGCAAGTGCGTAATCATAAATTTCTTTCCACTTGTCTCCTAAAAAAGCCGCAATCAGCAGCAGCAGTGTGCTTTGTGGCTGGTGAAAGTTTGTGAACATTCCTTCGATAACTTTGAATTGGTAGCCCGGTAAAATGATAATCTGAGTCGAAAACCGGATTTGTTCGAGTTTTTCTTTTTCCAGGTAATCCAGAATATTTCCCAGCGATTTTTTCAGGCTGATTTTTGCTTCTGTTTCATAAGGTTCCCACTGCAAAACCTCCGGTTTTTCGTAGTTGAACAAACCGTTTTCCAGTTGAAGTCCCAGCCAGTATAAACTTTCGAGCGAGCGCACCGAAGTGGTTCCCACGGCAATGATTTTCTCCGGATTTTCATAAAGTGCCCTGACGATTTTTTCAGGAATAATAACCATTTCGCGGTGCATGCTGTGCCCCGAAAGTGTTTCGGCTTTTACCGGCTGAAAAGTTCCGGCGCCAACATGCAACGTAATTTCGTGGGTACTGATTTCCTTTGTTTTGAGTGCATCAAAAACCGGGTCAGTAAAATGTAGCCCGGCAGTGGGTGCTGCCACCGACCCATCAATTTTAGCATAAACCGTTTGGTAAGTTTCTTCGTCGGTTTCCTCGGTTTCGCGGTTCAGGTATGGAGGAATGGGCAAAATACCGCTGTGTTCAATAATTTCGGCAAACGAAAACGGTTTGTCCCAGAAAAACCGGACAGCTACTGTATTTCCATTTTGTTCTCCTTTTTCAGCGCTTAAAGTCACCGTTTCGTCAGCAATTAAAATGCTTTGGTGTAAAATTTCGCTTTTCCATTTTTTCAGGTTGCCCACCATACATTTCCAGGTGGTTTGGCTTGTTTGCTGAAAGGCGATTTGGTAATCAGCAGGTTCAATTGGTTCGAGACAAAAAATCTCGATTTTCGAACCCGTTTCTTTTCTGAAAAAAAGCCGTGCATGAATTACCCGGGTGTTGTTAAAAACTAGCTGCGCCTTTTCGGGTAAAAAGGCCGGGCTGTTTTTGAAAACTGATTCTGATATTTTGCTGTCCTTAAAAACCAGCAGTTTTGATTCGTCTCGGTTAGCAAGCGGGTATTTTGCAATTTTCGAATCATGTAACTCGTAACTGAAATCGCTGATTTTTATGTTTTTGTATTCTTTCAAGTTTCTTAATATTTCTTAGCGCACTTAGCGAATTCTCTGCGTTCCTTGCGTTAAAATCACCGGCCAAAAATAACGCAAAATTCCTTCGGTTTAAAATTGTACTTTTGCGCCAAATTCAGAAAACATGATTAAGATAGGCGATAAAGTAAAATTCCTGAACGATGTGGGCGGTGGCGTGGTTACCGGTTTTGCCGGAAAGGACAAGGTGTATGTTGAAAATTATGACGGTTTTGAAATTCCGTACCCGGTTTCGCAACTGGTGAATGTGGATGCTCCCGGAATGAATAAAAATGAAAAACCGGAGCCCAAAACTGTTCAAACAGTAAAAAAGGCAGAACCGGTTGTGACTGAACCCGCCGGAACCTGGGTGAAAGGGAAAGATGCTGCACAATTCTATTTTTGTTTTGTGCCTGCCGATGCCGGAAATCCGTTGGCTGGCGATGTAACCATGTTTCTCGTTAACGACAGCAATTTTACTTTGATGTTCAGGTTTGTGTTCATCAAATCAACCGGAATTAACACCATGAAAACCGGCACATTGCAGCCCAACACAAAAGTGATGTTAAGCAGCTTTGGCCAGAATTTGCTGAGCGATCTACCCGAATTCGGGTTTCAACTCCTATATTTTCTTTCGAATGAAAACTACTGGCAAACACCCATCGTTAAACGTTTTAAGGTAAATCCGCTGAAATTTTATAAGGAATCGAGTTTTCAGTTTAGTAAGTTTTTCGGGCAGAATGCGATGACTTTGCAGATTTCGCAAAACATACAAAGCACCGAAATGGATAAACTCACCGAGGAAGATTTTCAGAAAGTAGTGAAAGAAAAAATGGACTTGCAGGAAGACGCCAACCCAACTCGCAAACGCACTCCCGAAATTGTGGAAATTGACCTGCACATCAACGAATTAATTGATAATACTTCGGGATTGAGCAACAACCAGATTCTTGAAATCCAGAAAGAAAAGGTTGAATCGGAAATGAAAACTGCCATTCAAACCGGGATAAAAAAGATAGTATTTATTCACGGCGTGGGACAGGGCGTACTAAAACAAGAGGTGCTTAAACTCCTGAAAACCAAATATGCAAAATATTACACCCAGGATGCTTCGTTTCGTGAATACGGTTACGGAGCAACCATGGTGATTTTAAGGAAATAGAAATCGGGAGATATTTACAATTTACAAATTTACCATTTACGATTTTTAACTAGAATCCAGTATCCAGTATCATAAATAATCCATCATCGGGTTGGCAACCTGAAACCCGAAACAATTTTTCTATCTTTGCAACGGCAAACCGCTTTATCGGGCTGACGTTTACAGTCGGTCAGGAAAGTCCGGGCAACGCAGGGCGCCGTGTTTCTTAGCGGGAAGGTCTTTGAAAGGGGACAGTAGTGTAACAGAAAATAACCATCCCGATATTGCTTGTCAATCGTCGGGGAACGGGTGAAAAGGTGCGGTAAAAGCGCACCGGTCCAGGCAGCAATGTCGGGAGCCGTACGCCTCACGGGTTGCAAAGCCATGTATATCCTGATTGTATGCCGCTGTTGCGGTACAGCAAGGTTGCCCGCCTTGTTTCTCTTCGCACAAGGAAGTCAGGAGGGGTAGGCTGCAGGACTCCGGCAGCGATGTCGGGGCAAGATAAATGATAAAGGTTACTGACGATTCTGTCAGTAATACAGAACCCGGCTTACAGGTTTGCCTTTTTTTAACAAAACAGCCGCATCATTTCTGATGCGGCTGTTTTGTTTTTCAGATTTTTTAGTGGTGTGGAAAAACCTTGTTTGCTGCCAGATAATCAAGTACTCTTTCAATATTCTGGCTGTTTTCTTCGGGTTTGAAAACTAATTTTGCATTTGCAGGAATTTCATATTCCAAATCAACACCCGGGAGGTGTTTTGTTTTTCCCTGCTCAATTAAATCATACAATTCTGGTTTGTTTTTTTTGCAATACTCCAGTGTTGCATCCATATAAAACAGGTGAAAACGGTCGGGACCGACAATTTCTGCAATCTGATTTCGAAGCGAATCATTTCGTGATATAAACGACGCGATGGCAATAATTCCCTGGTCGTTCAACAATTTGCAAATGTGAGCCACACGGCGCAGGTTTTCATCGCGGTCGGCAGGCGAAAAATCGAGTTCACGACTTAATCCTGAGCGTACCGAACTTCCGTCAATTAAAACAGCGATTGCGCCATTGTCGAATAATTTCTTTTCGAGACTGAATGCCAGTTCATTTTTGCCAGAGCCATGCAATCCGGTAATCCAGATGGTTTCGCCTTTCTGGTTGTATTTATTTTGATAGTCTTCGGTTTGAATCAACGATTTTCCGCTGGCAATTTTCTCTTTGTCAGTATCAGTAATTCGCGAAACAAGGTTTTTGCTTTCAAGCTTGTCTATTATCATCCCAACAGCCGAAGTGTTGTGCGTAATCGGGTCGATGAGGATGAAAGAGCCGGTTTGCCTGTTTTTTTTGTAGGGGTCGAAAAACAGGGGTTTTGACGTTGTAATCACAACTCGTCCGATTTCGTTGAGTTGCAAAAATTCAATGGGCAACTTTTCGAGCGAATTGATGTCGGTTTTATATTTTACCTGGTCAATTCTTGCTTTGGTTGTGTTAGTGGTATGTTTTATATAAAACTGAGTGGAAAGATTCATGGGTTTTTCGTCCATCCAAACCAGCATTGCCTCAAAATGGCGTTCCACCCGGGGCAGATTATCGGGGTGTACCAGCATGTCGCCGCGCGAAATATCAATTTCGTGTTCAAGTGTAACCGTTACCGACTGCGGCGGGAAAGCCTGGTCGAGTTCTTTGTCGTAGGTAACAATTGATTTTACCGTCGATTTTTTATAGGATGGAAGTACCATCACTTCGTCGCCCTTCGAAATAATGCCCGATGCCACAGCCGCCGAAAATCCACGGAAATCAATATCCGGGCGCAGCACAAATTGCACAGGATAGCGCATGTCGGTAAAATTGCGGTCGCTCACAATGCGGATGTTTTCAAGAAATTCGAGCAATGAGATTCCTTTGTACCAAGGCATCCGTTCCGATTTTTCAACCACATTGTCGCCTTTCAGCGCTGATATCGGGATAAAAGTGATGTCAGGAATATCCAATTGTGCCATAAACGACTCGTAGTCGGCCTTAATCTTATCAAAAACTTCCTGGCTGAAATCCATCAAATCCATTTTGTTGATAGCCACCACCACGTGTTTTATCCCCAGCAGCGACACAATAAAAGTGTGGCGTTTGGTCTGGGTAATTACACCATACCGCGCGTCAATCAATACTATTGCAAGGTTGGCAGTTGATGCGCCGGTAACCATATTGCGGGTGTATTGCTCGTGTCCGGGTGTGTCGGCAATGATGAATTTGCGTTTCGCGGTAGAAAAATAACGGTACGCCACATCGATGGTGATTCCCTGTTCGCGCTCGGCTTTTAAACCATCGAGCAGCAGTGCGTAGTCGATATCGTCACCTGCATGGCCAATTCGTTTGCTGTCTTTTTCCAGCGCCGATAGCTGGTCTTCGTAAATCATTTTGCTATCGAACATCAGGCGTCCAATCAGTGTCGATTTTCCGTCGTCAACCGAGCCGCAGGTTAATAAACGCAGCAGGTCTTTTTTCTGGTCCTGGTCGAGGAAAGCTTTTATATCGAGATTTTGTGTAGTCATTGTTGTAGTTGCTTGTTACTCGTTGCTTGTTACATGTTTCTGGTTAAGATTTCCAGCTATCTTCCGCATATTGAATGAATTTGTTTATTTTCATTCCAAGGTTATTGTATTCATTACTTAAATCACTCCAACCCTCTTTTTCAGGATACAATATGATAATTGTATTTATTTGATTTAGACATTCATCATTGGACGCCTGAGCATAAACCAGAAATTTAATAAAATCGGCTTTGTATCTTCTTCTTCCATATCCTTCGCTTATCTGGTCTTTGATGCTTTTTGAGGATCTTCTTACTTGGCTTCCCTGTTCATATAATTCAAATGAAGGCAGTTGGAGACTTAATTTGTGTACTTTAATACAAAGTTCGAATGCAATTTTGTATATATCCAAATCCCTGTAACTACTCATTTCTATATAGTTATTGCTTGTTTCTTGTTGCTCGTTGTTTGTTGCAAATTGCTTTAACCAGTAACTAGTAACCAGTAACTAGTAACTTGCATCCTAAAAATACCCTTCCCGTTTCTTCTGCTCCATGCTGCCTTCCTGGTCGAAGTCGATAACACGGGTTGTGCGTTCCGAGACGGTAACCGTCATCATTTCCTCCACAATTTCTTCGATTGTTTCGGCATTTGAATCGATGGCTCCGGTAAGCGGATAGCAACCTAACGTGCGGAAACGAACTTTTCTCATTTTTGCCCTGGCTGCGAGTTCTGCCGGCATCCTGTCGTCATCAACCATTATCAGATTGCCATCAATTTCAACAATCGGACGTTCTTTTGCATAATAAAGTGGAACTATCGGGATATTTTCAAGGCGGATATATTGCCAGATGTCAAGTTCAGTCCAGTTTGAAATGGGGAAAACCCGGATTGACTCACCTTTTTGCACACGGGCGTTGTAGATATTCCACAATTCGGGCCGTTGGTTTTTTGGGTCCCACTGGTGAAATTTATCGCGGAAAGAAAAGATGCGTTCTTTGGCACGCGATTTTTCCTCATCACGACGGGCGCCGCCAAAAGCAGCGTCGAATTTGTATTTATTCAATCCGGCCAGCAACGCCTGTGTTTTCATCACATCGGTGTGTACTTTGCTGCCGTGCGTAAATGGCCCTATTCCGTTTTTATAACCTTCTTCGTTTGAATGAACAATCAGGTTCCATCCTTTTTCTTTCGCATAATTATCGCGAAACTCCACCATTTCGCGAAATTTCCATTTCGAGTCGATGTGCATCAGCGGAAACGGAACTTTTCCGGGGTAAAAAGCTTTCTCTGCCAGGCGAACCATCACCGACGAATCCTTGCCAATTGAGTAAAGCATTACCGGATTTTCAAACTCGGCAGCCACTTCACGGATGATGTGAATCGCCTCAGCTTCAAGTTCCCGTAAGTTGGATAAACTATATTCCATGTACAGAATTTTAATTTTTAATTTGTCCAAATTTAAAGCGGGTAAAGATATATTTTTTCTTTAACTACTGTTTCTGAAAGGGGATTTCGGGAAAAATGCTGACAAAGAATTAAAAATCCCAGAATAAAGGAATCAACAAAATTGAGGTCAGTAACACAATCAGATTTAAAGGAAGTCCAATCTTTAAATAGTCGCGAAAACGATAATTGCCAATTGATTGAACGAGAAGATTTGTTTGATATCCAATTGGTGTGGAAAAACTTGCGGAGGCAGCCACTGCGATACCCACAAAAAATGGTTTCGGATCGACCCCCAACTGGTTTGCTGCCGAAAGTGCTATTGGAAAAACAATTGCGGCGGCTGCATTATTGGTAATTATTTCGGTGAAAATTGTTGTTATCAGGTAAACCGCGGCCAAAACACCAATTGGCCCCATTCCTTTTCCAATATTTATTGTGGCATGTGCAATTGCATCGGCTGCACCGGAGTTTTGCAACGCTTTACTTAAAGCAAACGAAAAGGCGATAGTTATAAGTACATCCCAACTGATTGATTTTGTGTATTTCTGATGAGGAAGAATTTTAAACCAAACCATTAAAACAGCCGCGATTGCTGCAAAAAAGAACATGTCAAGCGAAAGGCCTTTTGGCGATTCGAAAAACTGTCCAAGAGTGGCACCTGATATCATTACCAGCAAAATTATGAATGCCAGCCATTTTTTCCAGAAACTGCCTGTTGTGCGATAATCGCGGATATAAGAGGTGAGGTAGAAGATTTTCGAATCGCCCCACGACTGAATAAACTTTTCAGTAGTCAGCAATATAAGGTTGTCTCCTTCGCGCAGTTTCAGATTGCCAAGATTCGTGGTAATTCTTTCCCCGTTGCGATGAATAGCCAGAACCACAGCCTGGTAGTGTTCATAAAAATTAAATTCGGTAATTGATTTTCCAATACCCGGAAACCGGGGCGAAATAACAGCCTCATATTGTTTTAACTCACTTTTTGGTAAACTTTCAATAAGTTCAATTCCGTTAAGTTTAATATTATCGTGTGCCAGAATATAATTCAACCTATCCGATTTTCCATCAATGTGCAGTTTATCGTTTGCCAGTAACGTAAAACTGCCTTTGTTTACCTCTATGATATTTCCTTCTCTTTTTATACTTCTGATTAGTAGTCCGTTCAATTCTTTTAAACGTCCGTTTTTTACATCAAGGCCTATTAAATTACTACCTTCAGGAATGGTAATATCATATGAATAGTCTTTGTATTCTGTTCTGCTTTTCGAATTAAAAAGGATTTTCTTTCCCGGAAGCAACCAGTTTCCGAAAACTGACATGTATATAGTTCCGATGATAGTTACAAATAATCCAATTTTGCCGAGCTCAAACATATTAAAACCCTCATAACCATTTCCAATCATCAAGCCATGAACTACCAGGTTGGTGGAAGTCCCGATCAAAGTACACATGCCACCCATAATAGTGGCGTACGAAAGCGGAATCAGAAACTTTTGCGATGAAAGGTTTAGTTTTTCAGTCCAGTTCTTAATGATGGGTGCGAAAATAATCACAACCGGGGTGTTATTCAAAAATGCCGAAATAAACGAAACCGGTAACATAATCCGGGGAATCAGAAAAACCATTTTTCCTCTTTTACGTGGAAGGTATGATTGTGCCAGCCTGTTCAATATTCCGGATTGCCGCACACCTTCGCTGACAAGAAATAAGATTGCGACCGTGATCATTGCTTTGTTCGAAAATCCGTTTAATGCTTCTTCATCGGTGATTATTCCAAATACAAGCAGGATGGTAGTGGCCGAAAAAAGGATCAGCCCGGGCCTCATAATTTCCTTGAAAAGAGCAATTATCATCACCAAAATTACTCCCAGAACTATGTATCCCTCATTTGTAAGCAATGTTCAACAGTTTTACTGAATTAAATATTGAAGATGTTCCCAAAACTAATGATAAATTTGAATAAAGAAACACTAATAGATTTAAGTAGTATTTGAATTGCTCATAATGATTGAAGAACCAAAATGTAAATTTTTCCGAAAAAGTTTGTCTCAGGGTTGTGAGGTATAAAATAAATATTACTTTTGCATCCGCTTTTGAAAAACAAAAGCACTCAAGGATGACTCAGTAGCTCAGCAGGTAGAGCACATCCCTTTTAAGGATGGGGTCCTGGGTTCGAATCCCAGCTGGGTCACCAATTAAAGCGGAAAAATTCAATTTTTTCCGCTTTTTTTTGTAGCTCAAAATGTTATTATTTCTGCAGGTAATACAAATGTTTCATTAATTTAAGCCCCCTAAAAAAACCGGGCTATGATTTTCAAAATAAAACTTCACTGGCAAATTCTTATTGCATTGGTTGCTGCTGTTGCTTTCGGATATTTTGCACCCGACTGGATTCCCTATATTTCGTGGATGGGCGTGGTTTTTTTGCGTGCACTGAACATGGTGGTTGTTCCGTTGATTCTGAGTTCCATTATCAGTGGAGTTTCCAGTATCGGAGGGGGATCTAACCTGGGGAGACTTGGTTTTAAAACCATTTCATTTTATATCGCTACAAGTTTTGTGGCCATTATCACCGGATTATTTTTTGTCAATCTTTTTCGTCCCGGAACCGGTGCCAACCTGGGCAATGCCGCCACAGTTTCCACACCCGATGTAAGTAATTCGGCATCGGATATTCTCATCAGGGTTATCCCCGATAACGTGATTGATGCCATGGCGAAAGGGCAGATTTTACCGGTTATCTTTTTTGCCATCCTTTTTGGCTTTTTCATTACCCAAATTCAAACTGAAAAACAACAATTACTGACCCGGTTTTTTGATGCATTTTTTGAGGTGATGATGAAAATCACCACGTTTGTAATACTGTTTACGCCGTTGGGCGTTTTTTCCATTGTTGCCAAGGAAGTGGCAAAAAATGCCGGTTCGCTCGGAAATATAGCCGGCAGTCTTGGCGTTTATATGCTTACGGTTATTATTGCGCTGCTTTTTCATGGTGGTTTAGTTTTACCTTTACTGGTAAAGCTTATGGGGAAGGTAAATCCTTACAAACATTTCCGCAACATGGCCACGCCGCTGCTTACTGCTTTTTCCACCTCTTCGTCGAATGCTGCACTGCCGCTTTCAATGGTGGCGGTTGAAGAAAAAGATGGCGTTTCGGGCAAAATTACCAGTTTTACTTTGCCGCTTGGCGCAACCATTAACATGAACGGAACCGCTTTGTATGAATGTGTGGCCGTGATTTTTATTGCCCAGGCATATGGAATTGATTTGACAATTGGTCAACAGGCAATTGTTGTATTAACTGCTCTTTTGGCAGCAATTGGTTCTGCCGGAATCCCAATGGCGGGTCTTGTTATGATGTCGATTGTTTTGACGGCCGTAAACCTGCCGCTCGAAGGAATTGGCCTTGTTCTGGCCGTTGACCGTATTCTTGATATGTCGCGCACTACTGTAAATGTTTGGGGCGATACCTGTGCGGCAGTTATCATTGCCAAATCAGAAGGCGAAACACTGAAAGTGTAACTGTGCCCGGTTGCATTTCAATTTTGGTACCTGTTTTTTTCGCGGTAGTTTTTTGGTGTGTCGTTGTACACTTCACGGAAACATTTGATAAAGTAGTGCGCCTGACTAAACCCGGTGATGTAAGCAATTTCAGAAATACTCATGTCGGTTTTTTCGAGCTGTTCTGCAGCCTTTCTCAGGCGAACGAGCCGCATAAACTGGTTGGGTGTTTGTCCCACCAGTAGCTTAAATTTCCGGTGCAAAACCGATTTGCTCACATTCAGTTCCGAGGCAAAATCATCGAGGTTAAAATCAGCGTCCATCAGGTGTTTTTCAATCACCTCAATCGAAAGTTTTAAAAAGTTTTCCTTTGAATCAAACACAATTTCGGTGTGTGTTTTCGAAATCAGTTCCGAGTACAATTGTGTCTTTCTTTTCAACCGCGTTTTATGAATGTTAATCATTTGGTTAAGCAGCACTTCAGTATCAATCGGTTTTTTCAGGTAAATGTCGGCGCCGTGGCGGTAGCCGGCCAGTTCGTCGTCGATAGCGGCTTTTGCCGATAGAATAACCACAAAAATGTCTGAAAATCGAGAGTCGGTTTTAATAGCTTCAGTTAATTCCAGTCCGTCAGTTTCGGGCATCATAATGTCGGTAATCACAATTTCGGGGATGTGCTTCTCAACCAACACCATGGCTTCCCGTCCATTACCAGCCGATAAAACATTAAAATAAGTTTTTAGTTTTTTAACCGTGTAATCGAGCAACTGGCGGTTGTCTTCCACCACAAGAATGGTCGATTTTTCGTTTGTTGAAATTTCTGCTGTGTTTTCATCGGGAATAATTTCTTCTTCAGTAGGTTTTACCGGAATTGTCACCCTGAAAGTGGTGCCTTTCCCTATTGCAGATTCAACCGAAACTGTGCCGCCGAGCAGCGCTGCAAATTTCTTTACAATAAACAGCCCGAGTCCGAGCCCTTTCGGATTGTCGGTTTCGCCTGCACCCGAAACACGGTAAAATTTTTCAAAAACCAATTGCTGACTTTTAGCATCCATGCCAATACCTGTGTCGGTTACTTCAAGAGCCAGCTCCTGTTTTTTATGGTCGAAATCAGCCAGAATGCTTACCGAACCACCTTCGGGGGTGTATTTCAGTGAATTACTCAACAGGTTGTAAATAATGCGTTCCAGTTTCACATGGTCGGTTTTTACATGCAATTTATCAAAAGCCGGTTTGTATTCGAGTTTTATGTTTTTCGAAACCGCAAGGTATTCAAAGGCATGCGTGCAAAAACGGATAAACGAGTTGAGTTCAATATTGGTTTCTGTAATTTGCCTGTCGGAAAATTCGGTTTTTTTAAAATCGAAAATCGCGCCAAACATATCCGATAAAAACGAAGTATTCTTTTTAATAATTTCCAGTTTTTCGCGGTTTGAGTCAGACATCCGGGCCTCGCGGATTAAATCGTTTACCGGAGCCAGAATGAGTGAGAATGTGGTCAGAAAATCATGCGAAAGACCGGTGATAAAACTCTCTTTTTCGCGAATCAGCTCTTCTTTTTTCTCTTTTTCAATTTCATCCAGTTTTTGTGCGTGGCGGCGCTGTATTCGCAGGTACAGCAATAAAAACACGAATGCAACCAGCAGCAGCAGCACAACCACGGCCAGAATTTTTGTCATCCTTTTCTCCCACCACGGAGGTGTAACCACCAGTTTTAACGCCCAATCGGGACTCTCGCTTTCACCCAAACCGATACTTTTAATCTCGAGCGTGTATGCGCCGGGCAGCAGCTGCGAAAAAGTAACCGGGTTATCGAGCCCGGTAAATTGCCAGTTTTCAGAGAAATCCCTGATTCTGAATTTGTAGTAATTTTTAAAAACTGCCTGCCCTGTTTCGGCAAACGAAAGGGTAATCCACCGGCATTTGTGCGACAAAATCAGCGACTGTGTATATTCCGGCGATTTTTCAAGCACGGTTTCGCCATACAGTTGGTCGCCGGCTTTTATCTCCTGGTTGTCAATCTGAAGATTCGACAGTATGATTTTTGGTTTTCCGGTTTGCCCCAGAATAAGCTTCGGGTTGATAAGAATAAGATTTTCGGAAGTACCGAAAACAAGTATCTCGTTATTATCAAATGTTGTTTTTGTGGCCGAAAGTATCGCATTTCTTCCTGTGAGTGCAGCATTGATTTCCCTTACCAAATTGTCGTTTTTTGTTTTGCAGAAAAGTTTTTCGCCGGCACTGAACCACAGGTTGTTCTCCGAGTCGGTAATAATCGTTCTGACCGGCCCGGTGGGTAAAAGCTTTTCGGGAAACAGCGGCAGCAGCGAGTCAGGTTTTTCGGGGCGAAAGGCAAAAACATTGTTCGAAGTGCCAATCCACAGCACATTTTCAACAGGATCTTTCACAATCTTAAAAACCGGTTCATCTGAAATAATGGTTCCGTTATTGGCAAGTTGCCCGGTAAACGAGTCAAAAATCACCAGCCCGTTGTTCGACGCAATAAAAAGTTCTCTCGGGTTGAGCGGAACAATTCCGGTAATTTCGTTGTGTGCAATGACAGGGTAGTTAGTGGTGTCGGTTCCAATGCCATCCGCATCAATCGTGGCCGAAACAAGCCCGTTTTGCTTGGTTCCAAACCACACTTTTTTATCGGCGCTAACATAAACTGCGGTTACTTTAGCAATTTTTGGCAATACTTCTTTCAGATTGATTCCGGAGTTACCGGTTTGGTTGCTATAATAAAGACCGCTTCCGTCGTGTGTGAAAAACAGATGGTTTTCATCGGTGTGTAATAGCAGAACATAGTTTTTAAAATTTCCGCTGAAATTATCCTGAAAACGCGGCTGAACCGCTTCGTTTTTCAAGTCGGCTTCCAGTACACCGGCGCCCTGTGTGCCAATCAAAAGCTTGTTTTTTTCGGCCGGAATAATTGAAACCGCCGGTTTTGGCAGTTTTTCATGGCCCGGGAAATGCCTGATTCCGTTGTAATCGGGATTAAATTTCAGCAGCCCTTCGCCAAAAGTTCCCACCCAAATGTTGCTGAACTTGTCGCGGTAAATACAGTTGATAAACGAAGGCGGGAAAGGGCTTTTCCCAAGCAGGTGAAGTGCTTTCGGGTTTTTCAGGTCGAGATTGAGCAACCCGCTGCCCCAGGTTCCGAGGTAAAGCGTGTTGTCGGGCCCGTCTAGTATGCGGTGAATTGAAACCGATTCGTCAGGTGGAAGAACATTGCTTAATGTTGTGTTGGCAGGATTTTGCGCATCCCAGGTCATTTTCAGCAGACCTGCATCCCAGGTCGAACACCAGATGGCTGATGAATTTCCGGCCGAAAGAAAGTAATTGATAACTTTGTTGGGTGTTCCCGGGTAAATCCACTCTTTCCGGGCAATATCGAAAACCAGCAGCCCCGTGTAAGTTCCCACCCTCAGAAAACCTTTTGGTTCTTCAATAAATGCCGAAACAATATAACCCGGATAGTGTTTCTGTGCTTTGAATTTCAGTGAATTGTCTTTTTCGGGAGTAAGTTGGTAAACACCTTGTTCCCAGGTTCCCAGCCAGATTTCGCCGGCCGAATCCTCAAAAACCGAAATCACCCGTTCGGGGGCACCAATATCAATAAGCGCTGAAATGTTGGTGAATTTGTCATTTTCAGGGTCGTAAACATCCAGTCCACCATTTTTCAACCCAATCCACAGCCTGCCCTTCGAATCAAAAAACAGGGTTTCGATATTGTTGCTGCTGATGGAATATGGCTGTCCGGGGTTTCGCCTGAATATCCTGAAGTTTTTACCGTCGAAACGGTTTAACCCGTTTGAAGTGGCAATCCAGATGTAGTTTTCGTTCTCTTTGATATCGGTAACTTCAATTCCCGAAAGACCCTCAGAAAGACCGTATCGCACGTAATCCTGTGCTGTCATTTTTGCTGCAGCCAGCAGGCAGAAAGAAAGTAATATGAATAGCTTTTCTCTCAATGGTTTTCAGTTCACTCCTGCAAAATAACTCAATTTTCACACGACTTTTCACAATGACACGATTTTGCTATTAAACGACTTTTTTGTGTTATCATCTCAATGAGCAAGCCGGTAAATTTGCTGCATAAACAATTTTAAAACAGAATCAAATCTTATTAATGAATTAAAA
>CAZXVT010000010.1:8296-19118 GCA_964644015.1 uncultured Maribellus sp. | reverse complement strand
GTCTTTTCCTGTTTCGTGGCTGGCAATTTTGCTTGTTACGCTCCGGGTTTTCGGAGCTGCACCTGCCGGCAACCACGACTTCAGTCAGCAGCAAACAAAAACAGTTACCGGAAAAGTTATCGACAACGAAGGATTGGGTATTCCGGGTGTGAATGTGGTTGAACAGGGAACCACCAATGGTGTGGTAACCAATATCGACGGGGTTTTTTCGCTGACACTGAAAGGCGAAAACCCGGTTCTTGTTTTTAGTTTTATTGGTTATACTTCCCAGGAAATAAAAGTGGGCGACAAAACAGATTTCACCATCAAACTTGAACAGGATGTAAAATCGCTGGATGAAGTGATGGTGGTAGGTTATGGTGTTCAGAAAAAAGCCACGCTTTCGGGAGCAGTTTCTTCGGCAAAAGGCGAGGAAATTGTAAAGGTTCCTGCCATGAATGTTACCAACACCCTGGGCGGAAAAATGCCAGGTTTGGTGGCAGTTGGCCAGAGCGGTGAACCCGGCGCTGACTATTCAACCCTGTTTATTCGCGGACGAAGCACACTCAATGACAACTCGCCTCTGATTGTGGTGGATGGCGTGCCCAACCGTTCGCTCGAGAGAATCGACCCGGCTTCCATCGAAAGTGTCACTATTCTGAAAGATGCATCAGGTGCCATTTATGGTTCACAGGCTGCCAACGGTGTGATTCTCGTTACCACCAAACGCGGAAGTGCCGATAAAATGGATATCACAGCCAACTTTTCAGCCGGATTTTCGCAGCCCACAAAAGTCCCGCAGATGACGAATGCTGCCGAATACTGCGAACTGGTCAACGAGGTGATGTATTACCGCGAAAAAGCGCCGGTTTATTCGGCCGATGATATCCAAAACTACAGCAGTGGCGCCGACCCTTGGCGTTACCCCGATACCGACTGGTATAGCGAAGTGCTCAAACCGTGGTCGTTTCAGAATATTGCCAATCTTACCATGTCGGGTGGAAACGAACGCGTGAAATCGTTTGTGTCGGTTTCGTCAAGAAGCCAGGATGGGTTCTTTAAAAACAGCGCCAGCAAATACAACCAGCAGGATATCAGGGCCAATATCGATAACAAGGTGAATAATTCCATCGATATTTCGCTTGATGCCAGTTTCAGACTCGAAAACAGAAATTTCCCCACTGCATCGTCGGCTAATATTTTCAGAGACCTTACTTCGGCGCTTCCCATGCAGGTGGCTCACTGGCCCACCGGCGAACCTGGTCCGCCACTCGACCCGACCGTTCAGAATAATCCTGCTGTTCAGGCTACTCCCGAAGCCGGTTTGCTTGAAGGTGAAAACTATGTTTTTAACATCAATTCAAAACTGAACATTAAAATTCCCTGGGTGCAGGGACTTACATTTACCGCAACAGGTTCCATCGACCGCGGGGTTAACTATTCAAAATATTTCTCGAAAAGATATGAATTGTACTCCTGGGATGGCACTTCGGTTGACGAAAACGGTACGCCGGTACTCACTGGCAATAAATACGGGCAATCGGATTTGAAACAGCAAACCGAAATCACCAAACAATACCTTGTAAATGGTTATTTTACGTATCAGAGGAAATTTACAGATATTCACCATGTAAATATTACAGCAGGTTTTGAGTTTATTGAGAACAATTTTAACTGGTTTTCGGCACAGCGGCTCAATTTCAGTCAGAATTATCCTGCAGAATTGAATTTTGGCGACGCCAACCAGCAATACGCGTCGGGTTCAAATCCCGGAACCAACCGCTGGCAAAACTATTTTGGACGTGTAAATTATTCTTTCAAAGAAAAATATATTGCCGAATTTGTGTGGCGTTACCAGGGTTCGAGTAAATTTCACCCTGATACCCGCTGGGGATTTTTCCCCGGTATTTCACTTGCTTACCGCATTTCGGAGGAAAAATTCTGGACCGACAGCAAAATCCACAACGTAATAAACGACCTGAAATTAAGGGCATCGTACGGAAAAACCGGGAACGACCTGATTCCGCCATACCAGTTCTTTTCGCTTTACGGAAAATCGGTTTTCAGTTTTGTAACGGGTGACGGAACTTACAACCCCATTTATTACGAAGCGCTGGCAGGCAACGCAAAAGCCCAGTGGGAAGAGGCCGACCAATACAACATTGGTTTTGATTTGCTGATGCTCGATTCAAGACTGAGCATCACTGCCGATTATTTTAACAATCTGCGGTCGAAAATCCTGATTTCGCAGACTGCTTCGGTACCCGATATGACAGGCGCTTCGGGAATTTTACCAAAAATCAACCTGGGGGAAGTCAAAAATTATGGTTTCGATTTTGAAGCTGCCTGGCACGACCAGGTGGGGAAACTGTTTTACTCTATCGGTTTCAACCTGATGAACGCGCAAAACAAAGTGCTTTTCTTCGACGAAGCCGAAGGTTCGCTGGCCTGGCAAAAACAAACCGGTTACCCGATGGAATCTGGCTTGTACTACATCTCCAAAGGAATTTTTCATAACCAGGCCGAAATTGATGCTTATCCGCACATGGCCAATGCCCGCCCCGGCGACGTGGTTTTTGAAGATGTGAGCGGTGATGGAAAAATTGATGGCGACGACATGAAACGTATTTATAAAAATGTGGTTCCCACCTGGACAGGCGGCCTTAATCTTTCAGCAAAATACAAAGGGTTTGATTTGTCGGTAATGGTGCAGGGACAAGCGGGTGCAGTGCGTTACACCCAATACACGGGAAGTGCAGGTGGCCAGAATTATTTCAAAACATTTTACGATAAGCGCTGGACAGAGCAAAACACCGGCGCAGATTGGCCACGAACATTTAACCGGAATGACGAATACTGGGTCAGCTCATCAAACCCGAATACTTTCTGGCTCCGGAAAACAGATTTTGTGAGGCTGAAAAACATTGAACTGGGTTACACGCTGCCCGAAACTGTTTCACAACGGTTGAAGCTGAGTGATATCCGCCTTTTTGTGGGTGGAATGAACCTGCTTACCTGGGCGCCGGACATGATCGATTTCGACCCGGAACTGGAAGCCAAAGGCGATGGTTTTGCCGGGCAGGGCTACCCGCTGCAGAGAGTGGTAAATACTGGTGTAACCGTTAAATTCTGATAAGTCATGAAAAAATCAATATACTTAATTTTAGCTGTTTTGCTCGGTGTTTCGTACTCGTGTAACGATTACCTCGATACCTATCCCGGCGACCAGTACGACGATGCCACCATCTGGAAAAATACCGAACTGATTGAAAGTTTTGTGTATGGCATTTACAACAATATTCCATACCCGTTTCAGTGGTACAATTGCGCCGCGCTGGTTGATGAGGCAGTGCCGGTGCAGGTTGACGGCGTTGTGGATGATGTGCTCAATGGCAGGCTGACCCCTGAAAACCCGGGCGTTTTTCACGATAACTGGGCCAACGCCATGGATGGCTACTGGTGGGGAGATATTTACAGCTCCATCAGGGCGTGTAACCTGTTTTTCGATAAAATAAAAATTGCCGGAAACACACCCGAAACCACCAAAGAACAACTGGCCGGCGAGGTACATTTTCTGCGCGCATACTACTATTTTCTGCTCATGGAGCAGTACGGCGGTGTGCCGCTGGTTGATTATGTGATTAATATCGGCGATAACTACAACATTCCGCGCAACTCATTCGAGGAAACCGTGAATTTTATTGTAGCCGATTTGGATGCTGCCGTGGCAAACGACCGACTGGCCGGTCAAACCGATAAAACAAGAGCCACCGAAGGCGCAGTTTATGCCCTGAAATCGCGGGTGCTGGTGTATGCCGCCAGCGAGTTGTACCACAACAACGGAAGCTGGGCCAATGGTTACGCACACCCTGAACTGATTGGATATACATCCGGGAGTTCAGTCACCCGCCAAAGCCTTTACCAGCAGGCAAAAGCTGCCGCGGAAAAGGTGATGAACATGGGAAAATATGAATTGTACACCTCGGCTGTTCCCAACAAATCAATCAGTTACCAGAATATTTTCCTGCAGATGACATCCAAGGAGCAGATTTATATCACCACCAACGACAAAAAAGTAACTTATTATTACGGAACCGACTGGGGTGCCTGGGTTTACGGACCGCCGTCGTACGGAGGTTTTGCCCTTAACCAGGTAACCGGAAATCTTGCAAACGCCTTTGAAAACTCCGATGGAACTCCTTTCAGTTTCGATGCAAAAGCAACAAATCCATACTCAGGGCGCGATCCAAGGTTGGAGGCTACCATTCTGCATCATGGTTCCTCGTGGTATAAAAAAGGGGCAACCGGGAGCTGGGTAAGCAACACCATCGATATTAACGGCGCCGACAAGGGAAAAGACAAGGCATGCACTGGTTATTACATCAAAAAATTTATTTCTCCCACCGAAAACGATTACTACTACGGAACGCGCCAACCGCAACCTTATATGCATATTCGTTATGCCGAAGTTTTACTGAATTATGCCGAAGCCTGTCTGGGGTTGGGTGAGGAAAGTCTTGCCCGTCAGGCACTTAACCAGGTTCGAACCCGCGCCGGAATGCCCAATATTCCGGAGAGCGAGTCGGGGCAGGATTTGGTGAACCGTTACCGCAACGAACGCCGCGTGGAAATGCTCTGGGAAAACCAGCGCTTTTTTGATGTGCGCCGCTGGATGATTGCCGACGAGGCCTACAAAGAAGCCTATGGCGTTACTTTCGACGGTACAAAATACACACAGGTGGTGAACGAAAAACGCACCTGGAACCCAAGTCATTATTTTATACCGATTCGGTATGTGGAAATGCAGAAAAACACAGCACTGGTGCAAAATCCGGGCTATTAAAACAGGCAGGAATAAGATGATTTTGATTAAAAAATACAACACAAAAAACGTTGAAACAAAAACAGTGCTTTTTGTTTTGCTCGTGCTGGTTTTGCCGGTTTTTTTTCAGGGATGCTCAAAACCTGAAACTACGGGAGTTTCGTATTATTTCGATTCGGCCGGTGGAAACAACGACAACAGCGGAACTTCAGCCGGCGAGCCATTTCAGTCGCTTTCAAAAGTGAAAGAACTCAGTATAAAGCCTGGCGACAAAATCTTGCTGAAATCGGGCGCAGTTTTTACCGAACAGCTATTTTTCTCTGGAAAAGGCGATTCGCTGAATCCGGTTGTTATTGGCAAATACGGCGGCGAAGCGCTGCCACACATCAAAGGCGATGGAAAAACAGCAGCGGTTTATATTTTAAATTCGGAATATTTTGTGCTCCGCGATCTCGAGATTTCAAACCGGGGCGAAACGACAGTGGAAGGATTAAACGGTGTGTTGGTTGAACTGAACAATTACGGTGTTGCAAAAAATATTGTTGTCGAAAACCTTTTTGTCCACGATGTAACCGGTTCGCTGGTGAAGGAAAAAGGGGGTGGAAATGCGATTCATTTTGTGAATTATCATGACAACCAGCCCGATTCGTTACTGTCGTGTTTTGACGGATTACTGGTACAAAATTGTCACGTGAAAGACTCTCAGCGCAACGGGATTATGATGTGGGGCAACTGGATCCGCAGCAAATGGTTCCCGAGCCGGAATGTAGTTATCAGAAACAACCTGATTGAGGGCGTTCCCGGCGACGGAATTGTACCAGTTGGGTGCGAAAGCCCGCTGGTGGAATACAACATTATGCGCGATTGTACGGGAACACTGCCCGCTTCCGAAGCCTGTGACGGTATCTGGCCCTGGAGTTGCGACAATGCCGTGATTCAGTTTAATATTGTTGACGGACACAAATCGGTGGTTGACGGTTATGGTTTCGATTCTGACTGGAATTCCACTAACTCGGTGTTTCAGTACAATTTAAGTATGAACAATGACGGTGGTTTTATGCTCATCTGTAATTCGGGTGGCTGGCCAACCGACTGGAGTATCGGAAATACAGGGACCCGGGTGCGGTACAATCTCAGCATCAACGATGGCATCCGCAATTATATTCCGGCTAACAAAACAGACTATTTTTCAGCGCTTTTTCATGTAACCGGGCCGGTTTTTAACACGGTGGTAGAGAAAAACCTGTTTTATGTAGTGAAAAAGGAAAAACCTGAAATTGATAAAACATTTGTTCATCTTTCAAGCTGGACGGGCTATGCTGACAGTACCGCTTTCAGAAACAATTTCCTCTTTTTAGCCGAACCCCACACAGCGGTTTTACCCGGAAAATCAACCCGTAATTTTTTCGAAGGAAACATTTTTGCAGGCGAAATGACAGGTTTTGAAACCGGATTTCAAAAAGCGGATTTACCATTTAACAGTGGACTCTGGTATGATGAAAATGATGCCAACTGGAAAAAACTGATGGATTTTGTAAAAGACAAAACAGTAACAATAAATGGCAGCGAACACAAAATTGCCAGCCTGATTGGGTATAATGAAAACCATTGATTCAGAACAACAAAAAATTACCAATAAAATAATTCATTATTAACTATTTAAAACTTTACAAGATGAAAAGAACTTTACTTTTTGCTTTGATTCTTGCCTTTGCAACTTCGGTTTTCGGGCAGGAACTCATCAAAAACGGGAATTTTACCAATCCCGATGATGGAAAAGTTTACGGAACCATTGATTCAATTCCAGGCTGGAAAACCGATGACCACAGGGCAGGTTGTAACCTGCGTGATATTTACAAAGGCGATGGCGTTTGCAACCAATGGGACGGCGCCGGCAGCTTTTACCAGGTGGTGGGTGTGGTGCCTGCTGAACAAACCACTTTCGATGTTAACTACAAACTTGCCTGTACCTATAGTTACTGGGCCGGCTGGAAAACACCGGTTTATGTGATTTTTAGTGCTTATTCGGGCACCGATGTCACAACCCGTGTTCCCATCGACTCGCTGAGTTTCGAGTTCTGGACTGAAAGTGCAAATTATGGCAAAGATTCAACCATCAGTTTGCAATGGGTTTTACCCGCCGCAAGTTCGTTTACAGGTCAGAATCTTGTCATTGAATTCAAACAGTTCCGCTCAGCTGATTATGGTTACAGCGAATCGTGGACCTACCTGAATTACGATGACATTAGCGTGATTGCTTCGGGCGGAAATGTAATTGTTGAAAACCCGGAAACAGGTGTTGAATTACTTGCCAATGGCGATTTCAGCCTGCCAGCCGACAGCGTTGAACACAAAAACCTGAACAATATTCCGAATTGGAAAACCGATACACAAAGTGAAGATTTCAACGGCAGGGCTAACGCCAACGAAGGCCCCATGAAAAAAGAAGCGGTTGCCTGGTTGTGGGATGAAACACCTGGGATTTACCAGGTGGTGGGAACCGTTCCGGCAGTTGCCACACAATACGATGTAAAATTCGATATTTCGTGTTTCTACACTTGGTGGAGCGACTATAAATCTGATTTTTATGTGATTATCAGTGCATTCAGCGGCAGTGACGCCACCAAAAGAGTTCCCATCGATTCACTTAAATTTAATTACGATTGCAAAGGTGCAGACTGGTTTAAATTTGCCACACTCGAAGGAACTTATACGTTAGATGCGGGCAATTCCCACGCCGGTGAAAACCTCGTAATTGAATTCAAACCATTTAACTCGGCTGATTTTGGATACGGTTCGTCTTATACCTATTTCTGGTTGGATAACTGCAGTGCAAAAGCCACAATCTTGTCGGCTGATGAGGAAAACCTGGTTCAGAATGGTGATTTTAGTCTGCCAAACGACAGCATCGAGCACAAAAACCTGAATAATATTCCGAATTGGAAAACCGACACACAAAGTGAAGATTTTAATGGCCGTTCAAATGTTAATGAAGGCCCGATGAAGAAGGAAGCTGTTGCCTGGCTGTGGGACGAAACTCCCGGAATTTACCAGACAATTGGTACCGTACCGTCGGTAGCCACACGTTTTGATGTCAGTTTCGATTTGTCGTGTTTTTATACCTGGTGGAGCGATTATAAATCCGATTTTTATGTGATTTTCAGTGTTTACACCGGTGATGATGCAGCCACCCGTGTACCGCTTGATTCTATCAAATTCGTTTACGATTGCAAAGGTGCCGACTGGTTTAAATTCAGTACACTTGAAGGTTCTTACACCCTCGACGCCGGAAATGCCAAAGCCGGACAAAACCTGGTGGTGGAATTCAAACCTTTTAACTCGGCCGATTTTGGTTATGGTTCATCGTACACCTATTTCTGGATGGATAATGTGATGGTGAAATCAACCATCGTAACTGCTGTTGTTCAAAAGCCGGTTATCGATAATGTGAAAATTTGGGCATACAACCACCAGATTTTTATCGATGGTATCAATGAAATCAGCCAGGTTTCGGTTTACGATTTAACTGGTAGAAAAGTATTTGCAACAAAACTATACAACAACGTGATTGATGTTCCCGGTTTATCAGGTTTCCACATTGTAGTGGTGGATGCCGGCAGGGTTCGAAAATCGCAGAAAGTAGTTTTCTAGTTTAGTTAATTTGCCGGGGGATTTTATGGTTCCCCGGTTATTGTAATAAATTGCAATGGGAAACTTGTGTTTTCCACAGAATACTTTTATTTAACTACGAATGAAAAAAATTAACCTGCTTTTTATCCTGTTCATCAGTCTGAACACATTTTCGCAAACACAGCTTTTCGACGATGGCTGGCGGTTTCACCTGGGTGGGGCGCAAAGTGCCGAAACCGTGGGTTTCGACGATTCGCAGTGGCGGACAGTTGATTTGCCGCACGACTGGAGCATTGAAGATTTGCCCGGAACCGATTCGCCTTTCAGTCCCAACGCCGTGAGCCAGACCAGCGGCGGTTTTACCACCGGCGGAAATGGCTGGTACCGCAAAACTTTTTCGCTGCCCGAATCGATGAAAGGAAAGCTGATTCAGCTTCAGTTTGATGGTGTTTATATGAATGCCGAATGCTGGCTGAACGGACAATCGCTCGGCAATCATCCGTATGGTTACACCACTTTCTGGTACGATGTTACTTCAAAAATAAAGTTCGATAAAGAGAATGTGCTGGCGGTTCAGGTGAAAAACGAAGGCGCAAACAGCCGCTGGTACAGTGGTTCGGGGATTTACCGCCACGTTTGGCTGAAAGCAGTTGACCCGTTGCATGTCACGCCTTTTGGTGTTTATATCACCACACCCGAAGTGAGTTCCGAAAAAGCTATGGTAAAAATTGTCACCGAAGTTGGCAACAAAACCCAAAAGCAAGCCGAAATAAAATTGGTTACAAGAATTCTGGATGCTGCATCAAAAGAAGCCGCAAAAACAGAATCGGTTTTTACACCCGGTACTGAAAATGTGGAACAGGTTTTATCGGTTCTCAAACCCGGTTTGTGGTCGGTTGAAACGCCGGTTTTGTACACGGCGGTTACCGAAGTTTATGCCGATGGAAAACTGTGCGACAAAACAGAAACTACTTTTGGCATCCGCACCATTGCTTTTAGTGTTGAAAAAGGTTTTCAACTCAATGGAAAAACCGTGGAACTGAAGGGCGGCTGTGTACATCACGACAATGGGCCGCTGGGTGCAAAAGCATACGACCGCGCCGAAGAGCGCCGCATCGAACTGCTGAAAGCGTCGGGTTACAATGCAGTCCGTTGCTCGCACAACCCGCCGTCGCCGGCGTTTCTGGCTGCGTGCGACAAACTCGGGATGCTTGTAATTGATGAGGCTTTCGACATGTGGCGCAATGGCAAAAATCCCTACGACTATTCGTTGTATTTTGATGAATGGTGGCAAAAAGACATCGAAAGCATGGTGTTACGCGACCGGAATCATCCGTCCATCATTCTCTGGAGTATTGGCAACGAAATCGGTGGAATGGATTCGCCTGAAGTGGTGGAAGTGGCAAAAATGCTCGGAAAACACATTCGTAAACTCGACCCCACGCGCCCGGTGACTGCGGCTGTTAACGGACTGAATGAGCGAAAAGACCCGTTTTTTGCCACACTCGATGTGGGTGGTTACAACTATGCCACCGGCGGCGACCACCTGAAAGGCAGCATTTATCCGATTGACCACAACCGTGTTCCCAAAAGAATTATGCTGGGCACCGAATCGTACGCGCTGGAAGCTTTTGGCGCGTGGATGGACGTGGTGGATTACGATTACCTGGCCGGCGATTTTGTGTGGACAGCCTTTGATTATATTGGCGAGGCAAGCATCGGCTGGCGCGGCTACTGGGCCGAAAACAACTTTTACCCCTGGAACCTTGCCTTTTGCGGCGACATCGACATTTGCGGCTGGAAACGTCCGCAGTCGTTCTACCGCGATGCACTCTGGATGGAAAACCAGGTTTCGGTGTTTGTAAAACCGCCGCAACCCAGCTTTCCGCTCAACCCGAACCGGCAGTCGTGGAGCAAATGGCACTGGCACGATGTGGTGGCCGACTGGAACTGGCCGGGCTACGAAAACACGGAGTTTGAGGTGAATGTGTATTCATCATGCGAATCGGCAGAGCTTTTTCTGAATGGAAAATCGCTGGGGAAAAAGGAAACCAACCGCGCCACAGAGTTTCAGGCAGCGTGGAAAGTGCCTTACCAGCCCGGCGAACTCAAAGTGGTGGGCTATCAGAAAGGAAAACCGGTTTCGCAATCGGTGCTGGCAACTGCTGCCGAAACAAAAACCATAAAAATCAGCGCAGACAGAAATAAAATAAAAGCCGACAACCAGGATTTAAGCTACATTACGGTAGAGCTCACCGATGAAAAAGGCATCCGCAATCCAAAGGAAGAACGGCTGATAAAATTTGAAATTGAAGGCGAAGGCAAAATCGTTGGAGTGGGGAACGCCAATCCGGTAAGCACCGAAAGCTACCAGTTGCCACAGCGAAAAGC
>CAZXVT010000010.1:0-8286 GCA_964644015.1 uncultured Maribellus sp. | reverse complement strand
GACTAAAACCCGTTCAGGTTGAAATTCAGACCGGAAAATAACGGCTGGCATCCGGAAAAAACAACAAGACCTGCAAAAATGCGCGGGTTTTGTTGTTTTAAATAGTTGAATCAATTTTTTGTGAATGCTCCATAACAAAAACTGTTTGTGATTTTACCCGGTTTGCCTGTCAATGCAGCTTCCTGATATAGTAAGTTTACTTTCTGTTGAGTTACTGCAACCCGGCTTGTTTCATGACAGGCTAAGTTATTTTAATAACCCTTGTAATTTATGGTAATCGCCAACCATTTCCAGACCGGCAATATTGGTGCTATCTGTAAAAATTACGGTTCCCTTTTTATCCATCATCATAATCTTTACGGTTGCATCAATACTTTCAGGAATTCGCCTGTCCATTGCACCTTCGACCGGCGCTTTAAGAATACCGGTATTGTTTGATTTTGCGTTGATTATAAAGCTGTTTTTTCTATTCCTGATATTTATCTTTAACTGGTTGGAATCATCAATTTCCAGTTGCAGTTTTGTTGGCCGATAAGTAGCAAAGTGATGTATTTTATCATTATGGTAAAAGAAACCTAAAAATCCGGTGAATGATCTTCCCAACCAGGGTATATCGGCAACAGAGAGCATAAAGGAACTGTTTTTATCGTTGAAATGATTGCTTTGCATCCAAATCCAGGCCGATGGCATGCTCGATCCCCAATCCTTTTCAATGTATCCTTTGCCACCATTAAATTCATGAACTTCATTATTGACAATAAGTTCCCCATTTAAATTATGGGTCAAACTGACTACTCCATGATAGCACTCCATAAATGGTACAAAGCGATACGGCCCCATTATTCCGGTATTTATCAACCGGTCAGATTTATACTCAACCTGGCCGGTCATTGTAATTTTACCTGAAACGGCTGTATTTTCGTCCCTGATATCAATGACAATGCTGTCTTTTGAAAAGTAACTATCACCTATTTTTATGGCAAATTCTTTTTTTGAGAATGCAAATTCTTCAATGGGAAATGAGTGGTAACTGGTTTGAGCAGTAATCCCATTTATTATTTGAATAAAGGCATGTTGTTCACTGCCATCGCCGGACAGTGAAATTCCCGGAATTATACTAAGAATGGATGATCCATCATTAGAAACCATTTTAAAATACCAGCCTTCAAAGTAATTTTTTTTCTTCTTGTTTCCCTGAAAGATGATTGTATTACCAGCTTTTTTGAGATTATAAAATGGAATAAATTTATGATGCGTGTATTGTATCTCTTTTTTCAGTTCTTGTGCCTGGATAGAAATAGCGGTAAAAGATAAATACACAGATAATAAAAGACATTGTAATTGAGCGGTTTCTATCTTCATGATCAGTTTTTTATCTTTTTCAATAGAGTACTTCATCCTTTTAACCAGAAATGCTTAACTACAATGTCTCTGTAATTCAACGTAACGAATATTGCGCGGGATACACTGGCCTTTAGTCAAATGATAATCCTGATGATTCACTGACTATTAACCATTTTTTATTAGTAAATCTCCATTCAGATAAATATTCTCCGCCAATCGTCTCTCCTGAACTTAAAATAGCTCGCCATTTACCTTTTTCAACGGCAATCGTATCGCTTATGGTAATACTTGTTGCCTTTATTTCTGTAAATTTATACTTGTTCGCTTCAATACTATAGTAATTTCGAATGAATTCCTTCCCACAGCCTCTTGAAACTAGACAAGCATCATCGCGATAGAGTTCCACCAATGAATTTATCTCTCCGTGGTTAAAATACTTTAGGAAATCCGTATTAGTCTTTTCTATTGTCTTTCTGACTTCAGAATCCGATTGCCCAAACGTCACATTTGTTAATGACGTTATCCCAAAAATTACAGCAAAAATTGCTACTGATAAAATTGAAATTTTTTTCATCGTGTTTGTTTTTAAATTAAATAAATCAATAAAGCTTATATAAAATTGCCCGAGCCATTTATCTATACTTCCTCTATCATTCCCATTAAGAGAACCTAAGGAGCTTTCAAAATCAAGTTCCAAAACTTCAAGAATCAACTTTACAGTGTAAATTCTCGGAGTAACTTCACCAGCCTCAATGCGTTGAAGAGTGCGTACACTCAGATTACATTTCTCAACAAGTTCTTCCTGGGTGAACCCTTTTGATTTTCTGTAATCAGCAATCTTCTTTCCTAGTTCCGGCTGTTGAATCATTTTGAAACTTTTTTCAGCAATTTTAAATCTTAACTTAAAAACAGTCCACGAATTATGATCGTTTTATACCTGTCATTTACCCGACATTATATTTAAAGCATTGTATTTCTATTTATTATTATTTCATTATCGTGTTGCACGATGTTTTTTAGGTTTGCGTACTACGGTCACTTGTAAGTTGTCGTTGCGGATTTCGAAGAGCGTTCCTGTCCGATAGGACGGAACGATGTTGCGAGAATCCAGCGAACGACACCGCACGAACCCCGCAATGCAATTTACAATTTGTTACCAACTGAATTTTTTTAATGTTTTATTACTTGAATAATTATATCAGTCTGTGACTCAAACGAACTTTTAAACATTTCAATATCTCTTATTTGTCCTAAGTCATATATGATGAATAGTAAATTTCTAAACTCAGTTTTATACGCAAGAATATCGTCATTTAATTGAGCGATTAATCCTTTCTCGTCGTTTTTACAAAGTTTTATCTCAACCGCAAGATTGATTTTGGTGAAACTAAAATCTGGGATATATTTTTTGGAGGAATATTCTATATGAGGATGTTCTCTTGAATATTCAATGTCATTGGCCAATAATAGGTCTTCAAATTTGTCTTGTATTTCTTTTTCTTTCTCAGGGATGGTGCGGATTAATTTTCTTAATTTCTTTTCTCCTAAATTGATGATTCTAATAAGTTCACTCGCCTCATTTGACGTATTTTTCCCTTCATAAACTTCTGAAATCTCACTTTGTGTCAATTGGTCTTTAGCTGCAAGCAGTAGTCCTTTTGCTTGATTCATTTGAACAACAAACGCTGAATTATGTCTTTTTTCTAATTCATAATCGAAATTCCAATATTCTTGAATTAGCATATTACCGGTTTCATGCCAGGAAAAACTTGCTATTGTTAGATAATATCTAGAATCCTGTCCGAATACCTCCTCCAATATTCTCAGGCAATTTGCCAACCATCTCATATGTGCTGGAGATTTTCGAGTAGATTGACAAATTGTTGGGATTTCATTTATTAAATTATCTATTGCTTTTAAAGCGTCATTCTTATTCCATTTTTTCATGGGTCAGTCAGTTTTTAATTTTGTTGGTAACTAATTTATATCCGCTACAAGTAGCGGATAATACTCCATATTAGGGTGAAATACCGAATGTTTGAATATTCCTTTGTGGTAATTTGAGCAATTCAGATGGTTCATGTAGTTGCTGTTTTTGGTTTCGGTTTTAAAAATAAAAATAATCGGGCAATAAATAAGCCAGTGCTTTAAGTTTAATGCTGTTATAATTTTTTAACAGGTCGCCCAAACCAAAAGTGAGGTCATGGGACAACTCCCAAAGCCAGCCGGTTCAAAAAGTGAGGTCGTGGGAGTTCTCCCAAAGCTTTCCCGATCAAAAAGTTGAGGCTTGGGACAACTCCCACAGCCCCGCCGGAGAAAAAGAGAGCGATGGGACAACTCCCACAGCTACCCCAATCAAAAAACGGAGTCATGGGAGTTCTCCCACAGCTCCGTTATTCAAAAAACAAAATCGTCGTTATTAAATTTGGTTACCCGGAAAAAAAGGGCAGAATCATAGGGGGTCAGGCTCAGTTAATTTAAAGTAAACTGACTTCCATGTGGTTTTATCAAATATTCGCAAAATGCCGCCGGATGCCGGTTTTGCTCACCTTTGCATAAGTTCCCCAGCCTCGTTTCATCCAGTGGCCTAAAAAAGGCATCGGAATAATAAACGAGCGTTTGAGGTTCCGGAAAACAAAGGCAGCGCCATCGCCCGTGTCCATCACACAAATAATATTGGGATTTTCGTGGTAATGTTTTTTCTTTCCGCTCCCGGTTTCGGCAACCAGAATATTGTGGGCAGCGGTGCGTCCCATCAGTTCGGCCAAGTGCCCCTGTTTGGCAACCCATTCGGGGCCTTCGAGGGCCGCAATATCGCCAATGGCATACACATTTTCGTGTCCGCGAACCTGGCAGTGCGTGTTAATTTGCACAAAACCGGCTTCGTTTAACGGAAGAGCGCCATTCTGTATGACCGGATGTCCCGCCGATGCCGGAATGTACAGCGTGAGGTCGGATTCAAGGGTTGAGTTGTCCTCAAAAACCACGGCTCCCGGTTCAAATCCGGTTATTTTTTTACCGAATCTTTTGGCAATGTTATATTTCTCAAACATCCTATTCAGCATGGGCAGCGCACCTTTCCCCATTTTGGCGCCCGGTTCGTCCATGGGTGCAAAAAAGGTGAGTTCAAAATTCTGCCTGATTTTTTTCTTTTTCAGCAGGTTGTGGATGTTGAACATCATTTCAAACGCAGGGCCTCCGCGAACAGCCGATTTGTCTTTCGGATGGCCGCCAAAACCGATGGCAATCTTCCCGTTTCCACGGGTCACCAATGCATCGATATTTTCGCGTATGGCCAGCGAAACTTCGGGCTTTCCGCAAATCGACAGGGTGTTTTCAATGCCTTTGTGCGGCATTTTTCCGGCACCAAAAGCCAGTACCAGGTAATCGTAATCCAACGTTCGGTTTTCGCAGACCACTTTCCGGTTTTCGGGCTGAATTTCCTTCACCGCATCAATGATCACATTAAAACCATGTTTCTGCTGAATTTTTGCCAGCGGCACTTTTACATCGCTGAAATCTTTAATTCCCACCGGCACCCAGATTGAAATAGGGTAGAGGTACAGGTAATCGCGGTCGGAAACCAGCGTTACGTTTACTTTCCCGCTTTTTTGTAATTGGATGGCGGTTTGAATTCCGGCAAAACCACCACCCAGAATCAGTACTTTTTTCATGCTTCCAGTTTGTTCATAACCGATTTGATGTATTCACTGTCCCTGCAGCCGTCCACTGTATTTATCAGTTTTCCTTTCAGAAAAATCAGCAGGGAAGGAATATTTTTCAATTCGCCCAAAACATGTAAATCTTTGACCTGGCTCGTATCCGCCACATAAACCTGTGTTTTTTTACTCAGGTAACAGGCTTCGGTAACACTCCGGAAAGCACATTTCGATACTTTATCTTCAGGATTGTGAAGTAACAGCAGGACGTGGTCCTCTTCTGTAATTTTCTGCCGGAAACCGGTCAAAGATTCAATGTTTTGCATATTTAATCAGTTTACTCTTTGTCTCATCATCTGCATAATTCCGCCACCGTTACGGGTGTTGGTAAACCCGAGTTGCATCAGCATCCGCTGTGCATAGGCCGAGCGGGCTCCCGAAGCACAATACAGCGTGATTTCGCGTGATTTGCTGCCCAGTTCGTCCATTCTTGCATGCAATTCATCCAGCGGAATGTTGATGGCGCCCGGGTAAGCACCCGAATAAAATTCCTCGGGTGTGCGCACATCCACCACCAGCGGACCGGTTGACGGTGCTGACGGGGCCGGTTTGGCGACATTTCTACGGGCCATCATGGCGGCTATTCCTCCGCCGTTTTTCACATTTACATAACCAATCTGCATCAGTAATCGCTGTGCATAGGCCGAGCGGGCACCGGTGGCACAATACACCACAATTTCGCGGCGCGCATTGTTGCCCAGTTCGAAATATCGTTCAGCCAGTTCATCCAGCGGAATATTGATGGCTTCAGGAACTGCACCGTCTTCAAATTCCTCGGGCGTGCGGACATCCACAATCAAGGTTGAATTTTCGTCTTGGGCTTTTACCTCTTTTTTCTCTTCGGTTTTTTGTTCTTCACCATGAACCGTTTTCTGTTCAAGCGGCAAAAGATCGATTTTTATATTTCTGAAACCCAGTGAGCGGGCATAGCGCTGAAGCGAGGTGTGCCCACCCGAGATGTTGGTTACTTCCTTGTAGCCTGCACCTTTCAGGATGCGAAGCGCCTGGTGGCCCTTTTTGCCTGTTTCGTCATAAACAATTACCGGGCGGTTGGCCGGAATCTCGTGCAGATTCTGATCCAGAAATTCGAGCGGAATGTGCAGAGCGCCTTTGATGTGGCTTTTTTCGTAAGCAAAACTGTCACGTACATCTACATAAACCGGGGTTTTGTCGGAAACAAACTGGTCGAGTTCGGCAACCGTAACCGACGGGCTGAATCCTGACATCCGGTTCTCGGCGGTGTAGGCAGCCATGTTCATGGCATCGTTGGCCGTACCGATGGGTGGCGAGTAAGCAAAATCAACATCAGCGAGTTCGCTCACCGTGAGTTTGGCCGCTGTGGCAGTGGCAATCACATCCAGCCTTTTGTCGGCGCCTTTGTACCCGGCAGTTTGTCCGCCCAGAATCACGCCCGTTTTCCGGTCGTATACCAGCAGGGCGGTTACAGTTTCGGCACCCGGGTAATACGAGGTATGATGTTCTTTGTGCACCACCACAGCGTCGGCATCCATTCCCAGCGAGCGGGCCTGTTTCAGCGACAAGCCTGTGGTTCCGGCCACCGCTTCGAAAACACGCACCACCGAAGTACCGATGGAACCTTTGTAACTGTGATTTCCGCCCAAAGCATTTTCGGCGGCAATACGCCCCTGCCTGTTGGCCGGGCCTGCCAGCGGAATACGCACTTTTTTGCCGTTTACGCGGTGTTCAATTTCCACCATGTCGCCGGCTGCATAAATATCCGCATCCGAAGTTTGTAGTTTGTCGTTTACCAGCAAACCACCGGCTTCGCCAATTTCGAGACCTGTTTCCTTGGCAAGTTGCAAAGTGGGGCGAACCCCGATTGACAACAAAACCATGTCGGCTGCCAGTACTTTGCCATTGTCGAGTTTTACCTCGCGCTGCCTGATTTCGGTTACGCTGGCACTGGTGTTTACCCCCACGCCATACGAAAGCAGTTCGTTTTCAATAAAACCGGCTGTTTCGGCTTCCATCACCGCCATTACATGGGGCATCATTTCCACCACATCCACTTTCAGTCCTCTTTTTACAAGCGCTTCCACCATTTCGAGGCCGATAAAGCCACCGCCCACCACAACGGCTGTTTTGGGTTTCTTTTCATTCAGGAAGTTGGCGATTTTGTCCATGTCTTCCAGTGTCCAAAGCGTGAAAACGTGGTCGTTATCGGCACCGGGAATTGTGGGTTTTACCGGGCGGCCACCCTGGGCCAGAATCAGTTTTGTATAGCTGAATTCTTTTTGTTCGCCACTTCTTGTATCGAAAGCTTTTACGGTGTGAGCCTTTCTGTCGATGGCCGAAACCAGCGTGTGCGTGTGTACGTCCACATTGTATTGTTCGTTAAAACTTTCGGGACTCTGCAAAATCAGTTTCGAGCGGCTTTTGATGTCGCCACCGATATAATAAGGCAACCCGCAGTTGGCAAACGAAATATCGGGACCCGCTTCCAGCATGGTGATTTTTGCCGAAGGTGAGATTCTTCTTGCTTTGGCAGCGGCTGTGGCTCCTGCCGCAACACCACCGATGATCAGTATTTTTTCCATTTTCATATTTTCTTAATTTCTGATTTTATTTAAATATCCTTTTTAATAACTCGTTTGAAATTTGTTGATTAAACAGTTGCAGGCTCAAAAACGTCATCCAGAATTTCAGCCATTTCTGATTCTGAAAGCGAACCGGCTGTTACTTTTTCAACCTTTCCGTTTTTAAAACATACGGTTACCGGAAGCGCTTTCTGACCGGCCACTTCGGGAATGGCGTGGAAAAATGCCGAAATCGGGTTGTCGAATTCCAGATCGAAGAATTTTACATGCCTGTATTTCGCTTTTAATCCAACGGCTGTGCGATAAACATTCACGCTGGCAGTGTCCATTCTTCCGCAGATAATCACAACCTTTTCGTTTTCCGACAAGCTTTTTGAAAAGTCAGCGGCATTTTCGATATGATTCAGATTTGTGTACAACATGTTTTTTCATTTTTTCCGCTGCAAAAATACCTTCTGATTTCAGGGATGCCAACTGAATGGTCACTGGTGAATCCGGTTTCTGAATTGAACTGCGACAACTTTTTTATTGATGCAGATTAACTTCTGGTTTGTAAGACTTAAAGATTCTTCGTTCCGCCGCCAATGATTGATATTTTTAACGTAATGATAATTAGCTGTTAAAGATTGCTTCGCCTCCTTTAGGTCGGCTCGCAATGACGATAT
>CAZXVT010000009.1:0-52584 GCA_964644015.1 uncultured Maribellus sp. | reverse complement strand
TTAGTAATGAGTACATTGAATCCAGTTTCCAAAATCCAGTATCAAGTATCGTTTTCTCATCTTTCATCATTTTCAAAGGTGTTTTCACCACAAATTCATCAACAGTCTCTGCTGTTTCAATTTCGCGGCCCAAAATCAGCCGGCAACGTTCGTTCAGGTTTTTCAAACCAATTTTTGACGAAGGTTCCAACTGGCTTTTTTTCTGCAGGTTGTTCCGTACTGTAATTTTGTCGATTCCTTCCATGTGAATCGTAATTTCCAGCGGTTGTTTTCGAGTCGAAATATTGTGCTTCAGCGCATTCTCAACCAAAAGCTGTATTGAAACCGGAACAATCTGCAGCCCCGAAACATCACCGGTTTCAATTTTCAGCGAAATTTTGTCGCCGTCGCGCAATTGCTGCAGAAAGAAATAGTTGTTTACAAAGTCAAGTTCGCTGGCCAGCGGAACCAGCTCCTTTTCGCGGTTATCAAGAATATAACGATAAACTGACGATAACTTCTGAATAAACTTCTCCGACAAATCGATGTCTTTGCGGATGAGCGAACTCAGCGAATTCAGGCTGTTAAACAAAAAATGCGGATTTACCTGGTTTTGCAGTGTTTCGTATTGAAAAATCAACTTTTCCTCGCGCAGTTTTTGAGCACGGTCAACGGCTTCTTTCCATTGCACGTAAAAAAAGAAGATGGCTCCCAATCCAAATCCAGTAAGTGTTGCCATAAAAAATCCCTTCATTTCGAGTTGCAGCAGCGAGGGAACAAACTGGCTGAAATCGTTGTAATGAATAGCATATTGAATAGCATAAACCGCCACAAAAAGAATGGTTGCCAAAACCAGCACCACAGCATAAAAAACCAGCAATTTGATTACAATTTGTTTTCTGAAAGTGGGTGAATCAATTTTTATAGGCTGAAAAAAGTAGGTACCCAGCCAGATAAAAATTTCGAGTTGCAGGAATGTAAGCACAAATGGCATAATCAGTTGCGTTGGAGAATTGATTTGTTGTCTGAGAATAAATATAAAAAGAATGGTTACCAGCACAGCACCACCAAACAGTTTAAGGTGCCAGTAAACTTTTTGTTTCAAGGTTTTTTGGTTAGTAGGATGCAGCATAGTTGTTGTTTTTCCGGTTTAAATTTATCAATAAAACAGCTGATTGTACTCTTGTTTATTGTCATCCCGAAGATAGGAGAAACCTCTGTTTTTAAAGAGATTTCTCCTTCGTCGAAATGACACGAAACATTACTGTCTATTGCACTCGTTCGTAGGTAATTTCGCGGGTTGCATCCAGCACCTGTTTGGTGGTCTGGCCGGGCAGCTGGATTTCCATCACCACATCTTCGAACAAAACTGCATGTTCAACCTGTTTGTCTTCCACCGAAACCCAAATGGTTCCCCAGTAATGGCTGCGGCCTTTCATGCTCATGCCTTCGCCGGCATATTCCAGCGGATTGTTCATGGTAATAAACTCAATTACAGCGCAATATTCGCCATTGTTCCAGCGGGTGATTCCTGTCCAGGTGAGAATCACATCTTTGTTTTCGAACGAGCCCATTCCCGCGAGGTCGATTTTGCCGTTAAACATGGCTGCTTTGTAAGGTTTGTTCAGTTCCAGTTCGTTAAAATAGGCCCAGGCAAAACCTTCGATTCCCATCATATCCCAAACCAGGTTCTTGGTGTAAGCGCTGTGGTCGGTAAAAGTGCTGAACTTTTCAGGTTTCATCATATCTTCCGAAACTTTGTAGGTGAAATTTTCCATGTAGCCGAGCGGATCTCCTTTACCAAACTCAGCGTTCCGGGCCATAGCCATGGCAACAGTTACATTGTTCCATTTCACCAAATCGCCGGGCAAACCACGCGTGTACTCGCCCCTGATTCTGAATTTGTTAAAAAAGTTGGCAAAAATGTCGGTGTTGAAATGGTCGGTGGTTACCACAAACTTTTGCAGGTCGTTATTCAGTTCAAGGTTTTGAGGCAGTTTTCCCGATTTCAGGATTCCGGCAATATCCGGTTGTTTTTTTGTCTGGCCAAAAGCCGCCACGCTGCAAATTACCAGCGCTAACATCAGTGTAAAATTTTTTGTTTTCATGTTTCTGAATTTTAAATGTTAATTGATGAACCAAAATTCAGACATAAAATGAACCAACGAAAATTTTAGTGTACGAGGGGTATTAAATGGTGCACGAACGGGAAAAGAAAATCACGAACCGTAATCACAGTTTGGTTGCCTCACTCATTGCTTTCAGGTTTTCTGCAGGAGTAAGCGGCGTTATTTCACAGCCTGCCGACAAAATGTACCTTTCATTTTTGTATTTGTCCACCAGCGCCCGGCACAAATTAAAAACCTCGTCACGCGATTTATTTTGAACAACCACCGGGTTGATGTTTCCGGCAAAAATTACCTTTTCGCCCAGTGTTTCGCGGGCATAATCAATATCCACCTGCCAGTCGAGGTCGAGAATATCGATGTTAAAATCTTTGTACGACGGCAATAAATGTGTGGTGTCGCCGCAAATGTGCAGCTTAATTTTTCCACCCAGACTGTGAATATACTCAATCAGCTCGCGGTGACGGTCGCGAACATACAGGTTGTATGTATCTGCATCAATTTGCGAACAAACTGCGTCACCCATTCCAATCAGCAGGCATCCGTTTTCAATTTGTGCTTTGGCAAAATCTTTGGCGGTAACCATGCATTTGTCCATCAGCCGGTTGGCAAAATCGGGGTCCATCATCAGCTGCATCATCATATTCTCGATACCTGCCAGATCGCAGGCTTCGGCCAGTGGTCCTTCAATCCAGCCGATGATCGGGATGTTTCCCTGTGTTTTTTTCGAAAGCAGTTCAGCCGCTTTTATCCTGTCGAGCGTGCGTTCGGCTTTGTAAACATCGGGGTTTTTCAGATTAATAACGTCGTCGATGGTCTTTATCAGCAGGTTTTTGCAGCGGGGCACACCATTGGTTACATATTCAATTTTTGCCCCGAAAGCCTGTGTTTCGCGGTATGGGTCAGAAATCAATCCCAGCAAATCGAGCCCGAAATCGTCCATGCAGCGCAGGTTAGCTTCCACCAGCACTTTGTAATCGGAAGCAAAAGCGCCGTAATTGCTGCCAATATATTCGGCGGCAAACTGCATTAAAATGGGCCTGAACAATACTTTGCCAGGCAAACTTCCTTTTTGTTGAAGGTGGTTAAACTGTTGATTTTTATTCATTGGTAAGTTTTATTTCCATCTCTTTTGAAGTACCCGAAGTCATGCTACCTTCAACAATATTTTGTTTGCCTGAGCAGGCTGCCTGTACCATCTGGTCGATAGTCCGATCGCGGGGAGAAAAATATTTCTGGCAGAAATAGTGAGTGCCATCGAAAATAATTTCGGCCTTTTTGTAGGTTATCAAACTTTTATAACCCCCGTGTTTGGGAATAAAACCGTCAGGGTTATATTGTTTGTTGTTCATTGGTTTTTTAGTTGTTGTTTTCGTTGGACTATTTTGACAATGAAGACAGATTGAAATGTCAAGATAGTCAAAATCGTCCAACGATTAGTTATTAAATTACTTTACCGATTTAAATGGCGAAGCTGGCAGCCCTGCACCATTGAAAAGGTTGGGTACGCAGTCATCGGCCCAAGCATAGCGGATTTGTTTAGCCTCTTTTACCTTATCTGACACAGCCACAATTTTATCGTGGTCAACCGTAGCTTTTGCCGGATGGAAAATACCATCTGTACCGGCAATTTCGAAGAACGATTCTTTGCCTCTTAACTCCAGCCCGGTGCCGTAATCAAATTCAACTTCGGCCTGGTTGCCGCTGAAAACAGCATTTTTAAACAGCGGCCCAGAGCAAACAATTCCTTCTTTTTTGTAGGTTTTATCGAGCGCCCAGAAAGCAAGTCTTTCGCCCACATCTTTTTTATTGGCCGGATGAATGTTTACCGGGTTGCCAATGTCCATGGTTACTACCATTCCGGTGTTGGCCAGCGACAATGTTTTCAACTGCGCATCGCGCAGTTCAGCAGTGGTTTCGTTGGCATTGTCACCATAATTGTAAGGAGCAATCTGTACATAATAGAATGGAAAATCGCCCTGTTTCCAGGCATTTCTCCAGCTTGTAATCATAGCCGGGAACAGTGTTTCGTATTGTTTCCCACGACCCACATTCGATTCGCCCTGGTACCAGATAGCGCCTTCGATGGTGTAATTTACCAGTGGGGCAATCATGGCGTTGTACAGCATAGTGGGTGTGTATTCGTTCATGGTGATGGTTTTTCCGGTAAATCCTTCGTAACTTTTTTCGCCATCACCATAAACATAAACTGTACTTGACCTGAAAAGCGCGGCGGGTTTGAATTTCCAGGCTCCGCCAAGGTCGGCCAGAATTTTGTCACCTTTAATAATCGCCGGATTTTTCTTTCCGTAAATTCCGCCTCCACCCTGGTTATCGGTTACTTTTACGGCAATGCGGTTGGTCCCTTTTTTCAACAGGTCAGCCGGAATGGGATAAACTCTTTCAAGGCTCCAGACGCCGCTCACTTCGTTGGCGCCGATTTTTTGTCCGTTTATGTAAGTGGCGTCCATGTCGTCAACCGGGCCGAGGTACAAATCCAGACCTTCAGGATATACAGAACTATCGTATTCAAAATCGCGGACTAACCATACAATTCCATCGAAACCGGGCAAACCGGCGTTTTCCCAGGTTTGCGGCACTGTCATTTCTTTCCATGCCGAAATATCAGCCGAAAGATAGGACGAATCATTCAGGTTAAGATTTGCAAACGGGCTTTCTTTGGGCAGCTTTTCAAATGGAATGTTTTCGAGTTTGGCTAAAAAAGCTTCAAATTCTTTCAGATTTTGTTGATTTTCCTGTATTTCAGCAGCAAACGATTCGTAGCCCGGAACTGAACCTATCAATTCGCCACTGGTCCACGATTCGGCCGGTGTTCCGCCCCAGCTTGAGTGAATCAGACCCACCGGAATGCCCAGTTCTTTGTGTAGTTTCAAACCAAAGAAATATGCAGTGGCCGAAAAATCGCCGGTGGTAGCAGGCGAACTCACAGCCCAGCTTCCGGTGCAATCATCAAGCGGAGCAGCAGCCGTGCTTTTTGTTACCGTAAACATTCTGATGCCGGGATAATCAGATGAGGCAATTTCGCTGGCCGAAAAGTTGATGGTATCATTCGGCGGCCATCCTTTTACCGGCATTTCCATGTTCGACTGGCCGGAGCAAAGCCACACTTCGCCCACCATTACATTGTTGATTACTTTTTCAGTTTCTCCGGCTCTGATGGAAACGGTAAATGGACCTCCGGCAGCGGGAGTTTCAAGCTGAACCATCCATTTTCCGTCGGAAACGGTAACAGCTTCTGCTGTTTTTCCCCACGATCCCTCAACCATGATTTTGGCTTTTGGTGTGCTCCATCCCCACAGGTTTACCTGCTTGTTTTGTTGCAAAACCATGTTGTCGGAAATGATTGCGGGTACTTTGATTTCGGGGTTTTTAACTGTACAGCCGATCATGAAGATCACGATGGCCAGGGCGAAAAGTTTCTTCATAGGTTTAACCTTGTTTTAAAGTGTAGTTCAGCAAAATTACCCATATATTTGAATATTGAAAGCAGGAGAAAAGCTATTTTAAACTGTTATTACTTACTAGCTGACAGCACCATGAAACAAATTTTAACCGAATCGTTAACCCACGCAGGAGAAATTCTACTCGAAAATTTTGGTCACATTTCCGGATACGAAATAAAAGAAAGCCAGAGCAGCATTGTAACCAAAGCCGACATTGATTCGGAGAAAGCAATTGTTCAATTGATTCAACATAAATTTCCGGTTCACAATATTTTAGGCGAAGAAACAGGTTTTCAAAACCGGGGCTCTGAATTTACCTGGGTTATTGACCCGCTTGACGGAACTTCAAATTTTGCTGCGGGCATTCCGTGGTTTGGTGTGATTATCTGTTTGCTTAAAAACTCGGTTCCGGTGCTGGCGGGTTGTTATCTGCCGGTTCAGGGTTTGCTTTACATGGCAGAAAAAGGAAAAGGCGCAACCTGCAACGGAAAGAAAATTGCGGTTTCAGAAGAAACAAACCTGAAAAATTTACTGCTGGCTTATTCGCTCGATTATTCCGAAGAAAAAAGAAAAACTGAACAGGAAACGAGACTGATCGGGCGATTGGTTAAAAAGGTCAGGAATCTGCGGTCGACAAACAGTGTGGTTGATTTTTGCTATACTGCGGAGGGAAAACTGGGTGGATGCATCAATCAGACAACCAAAATCTGGGATATTGCCGGACCTGCCCTGCTGATTGAAGAGGCTGGCGGAAAAGCTACTGATATAAACGGGAATCCGTTTGATTTCAAACTGACTGATGACAACTACAAACGAAACTTTACCATCATTGCTGCCAATAAAATACTTCACAGTCAGTTAACTGAACTTGTTGAAGAAAAAACAGGCACTTTAATCAGATTTAAACTTCGAAGAGGTTTTTAACATTCGTCAGTTTTTACTTATTGTTGAGATTTACTCGAAAATTTTCCAACCAGCAAAGCCACAATTGTTGCCATATAAAACTGGCCTGAAACAGTAATTATGGTTGCCAGTGAACGTGATAGTGGTTTTATCGGACAAATATCGCCATACCCCAGCGAAGCAATGGTTACAAACGAGTAATATAAGGGTGCACTCACGTTCACCTGCATTGCACTGTTCACCTGGTCAACCTGGATATTGGAGTAGGAATCGGGAATATTTTTAATAATCAGGGTCACAAAAATCGAATAAATCAGCCCTAAAAGAAGATACCCTGTTATTGAATCTAGAATCACTCTGGGAGTGACATTGCTTGACGTGGCAATCTGTTTAATCAGCATAATAATGATTACGGTGAAAAACACCACATCCACGCTCCGTGAAATATCGTTTAAAAGATCAAGATTCAGGATACCCGAAATCCATTCAATACTAAAATTAACTGCGAACAATATGAGCAGGTTCTTACTGCGTTTTTCCAGTGAGAATATGGCAGAAATATAAATGATGGAATAGGCGCCCCTGAACAACCAACGGTGCCATTCTACTGGCATAACCGGGAGGATAAAAACAGAAAAAAACACAGAAATAACCAGTATTGTACTCCAGATTGAGGTTGGAAGGAGATTGATTTTTTTCATTTTAAGTCTGATTTAGTTTTCAAAAATAAAGAAAGATTACACAAAAATCTCTTGTTAGTTTGAAAATCAAATAAAAGGAAAATCATACATTTGGTTTAACATATAACCTGACTGTCATGAGTGAATATCCTATTTTTATTTATGCTGCGGTTTTGATACTCGGATTCGGGATTTTTTCCCGCCTTGCCGAAAAATCAATTGTTACACCTCCGATGGTTTTTGTTCTGTTCGGTATTATTGCAAGCTTTTTCAGAGTTGATATTGTTGCGGGAGGAGTTTATGCCCCCGCTGTTAAAATTATTGCCGAACTGACTTTGATTCTTGTTCTCTTTATTGATGCTTCCACCATAAACTTAAAAGAACTGGTGAAAGAACGAAAACTACCCATCCGATTGTTGTTTGTCGGGTTGCCCATTACAATGGTGGCGGGTATCCTGATTGCCTTGCCCCTGTTCCCCGGGATGAATATCTGGGTGATTGCGATGATGGCGCTAATACTTTCTCCAACTGACGCTGCATTGGGCCAGGCAGTAGTATCCAGCAGTCTTGTACCCCAAAAAATCAGACAAACGATCAATGTTGAAAGCGGACTGAACGACGGCATTGCACTCCCACCCATTTTGATTTGCCTGGCAGCTTTGTCGGCCCACGACGCACACGGATCGGGATTTGCCTACTGGGGTGCTTTTGTGATGAAGCAATTTATTTTCGGGCCGGTGGTTGGCAGTCTTGTTGGTTTTGCCGGTGGTTTACTTGTGGAACGTGCAGCCAAAAGAGACTGGATGAACACCACTTTTCAGCGGCTGACTTCAATCAGTCTCGCTATTCTTGCTTTTTACCTGGCAGAAATGATTCATGGCAACGGATTTATTGCAGCCTATTTTGCCGGGTTATTATTAGGAACCACCACCCATTCCATCCGCGAGCGGATTCATGAGTTTGGGGAAGCCGAAAGCCAGGTTTTACAGCTGTTTATCTTCGTGCTTTTCGGAATGATCCTGGTGCCTTTATCGTATCAATTATGGGACTGGCAGGTTTGGGTGTATGCAATTTTAAGTCTCACAGTTATTCGCATTCTTCCGGTTGTTATCAGCCTTTCCGGAACCGAACTCACGAGAGGGACCAAATATTTCATCGGGTGGTTTGGCCCGCGTGGAATTGCTTCTATCCTTTACCTTCTGATGGTGGTGATTGAACTGGGTGCAAAAGGTCTTGAAAAAATGATTTCAGTGATTGTTCTGACAGTACTTCTGAGTATTTATCTGCATGGAATTTCGGCTAATCCATTGTCGAAACTCTATCAGAAAAACAATATGTAAAGTTAAATGTTAAAATAAACACCAGCGTTCATAGTTCAGGATTAGATTCTTATTTATTTGTATTTGCTGAAACTGATTATTTCCGATGACAAAAACGAGTTCTTTTAAAATACAAAACACCCGATGAAGGAATAAGATAAAAAAAGAATTTTAATTAGTTGATTTTCTCTAATTTAGACAAACAGTACATAAAAAAGTTTGTAGCTAAATATACCTGTCAAGAGTAATAAATAAAATAAACGGAAATGAATAAAATCTATCTTTTACTGGCTCTGCCAGTGTTTTTCATGTTTTCCTCATGCAAGGAAAAAGCCGTGCAAATCGCACCTCCTCTCGAAGTTTCTGTAACCCCTGTTTTACAGCAGGATGTAAGAATTGCCTCTGAATTTACCGGGCAAACTTATGGACAGTCCGACATTCAAATCAATCCCCGGGTTGATGGAATTATCCTGAAAATTGGATTTCAGGAAGGGACATTAGTTACAAAAGGCCAGACGCTTTACATGATCGACCCGCTACCCTACCAGGCAAAAGTGAGTCAGGCTGAAGCCACACTTGCACAGGCTCAGGCCGATCTTGCCAAAGCAAAATCAGACCTTGACATGATTGAACCGCTTGCCAAAATCAATGCTGTCAGCCAGCGCGAACTTGTGGCAGCAAAAGCTTCTCACGAAGCAGCCAAGGCAAAAGTGGATGCAACAAAAGCTAGTCTCGAAAACGCGAAGATCGAGTTGGGATATTGTACCATCAAAGCTCCAATTTCAGGGTTAATTGGCATGACAAAAGTCCGTGTGGGAGATTACGTAAGACCGGGACCAACATCAGTATTAAATACCATCAGCGACCTGGGTGACATGAGGGTTCGTTTTACCTTAAGCGAACAGGAATGGCTACGTATTTACAGAGATTTAACTTCCGAAAATTCATTACTGAAAGGGGTTGGCCAGGAATTAAAACTAAAACTTTCTGATGGAACGCTTTACCCTTCAACAGGAAAATTAAGTGTTGCAGACAGGCAAATTGATCCTACAACAGGAGCTATTACTCTTGAAGCAGATTTCCCCAATACCGATAAATTATTGCGTCCAGGTCAATATGTAAAAATTATTGTGGCAACACAGGTTCGCCCGCAAGCGCTTGTTATTCCACAGCGCGCAGTAATAGAAATGCAGGGAATCTACCAGGTTTATCTGCTTGGCGACAGCAACAAGGTAAATCTGCAAATTATTAAACCTGGACCTGCATTTGAAAATGCTTATATTGTTGATGAAGGTCTAAAAGCAGGTGATAAAATTGCTTTTGGCGGAACCAATCTTCTAAGGAATGGAACAGTAATAAATCCAAAAGTGGTTGATTGGCAACCAGGACTAGGCAAATAAGATGATATCTGTAATAATCATTTAACCGAAACAGAATGGGAGAATTTTTCGTCCGAAGGCCCATCGTGGCCATGGTTATCAGTATCATCATCGTGATGCTGGGGTTACTGGCGCTGCAAAAAACGCCAATTATGCAATATCCCGACGTTGTGCCTCCGCTGGTAAAGATTACAACCAGCTTTACCGGAGCCAACGCCATAAATGTTGAGCAGGCTGTTGCAACACCTATCGAACAAAAAGTCAATGGTGTTGAAAACATGCTCTACATGAAATCCATCAACACATCTGACGGTGCGTTGACAGTTGAAGTTACGTTTGAAGTGGGAACCGATTTGGATAATGCCAACATGCTTGTTCAAAACAGGCAAAACCAGGCATTGCCATTTATGCCGCAAAGTGTAAAGCAGTTTGGTATTACTGTAAAGAAATCGCTTTCTTTCCCGATGTTGCTTTTTACCATAACTTCCGACAATCCAAACTACGATTCAAAGTTTCTGAATAACTACGCCAATATTAATTGTGTTGATGCCCTGGCAAGAATTCAGGGAGTAGGCGAAGTAATCTCATTTGGAGGCAGCGATTATGCCATGCGAATCTGGCTGAAAGCAGCCGAAATGAGTAAACTGGGAGTAACAGTGGATGAAATTAAAAAAGCACTGAACGACCAGAATATGATTAGCCCCGGTGGTAAATTCGGTGCAGAACCTGCTCCTCCGGGAACGGAATTTACCTACGGAGTTACACTGCAGGACAGGCTTGTTACAGAACAGCAGTTTGCCAACATTGTGGTAAGAAGTAAGGAAGATGGTTCACAGGTTGTTTTGGGCGATGTAGCCCGAATCGAACTGGGAACCGAAAATTTCAGTTCAACTGCACGCAGAAACGGAAAATCAGCAGCTGCAATCGGTATTTACCAGATGCCCGGCAGTAATGCACTCGATGTAGCCGAAAAAGCAAAAGCCGCAATGAAAGAGATGGCAAAACGTTTCCCGAAAGATATTCATTACCAGGAATCGCTGGATACCACCCTTGCCATTACAGCCGGTATTGAAGAAATTATTCATACACTCTTTGAAGCCATTGTACTGGTAATTTTAGTAGTATTTGTTTTCCTTCAGAACTGGAGGGCAACATTGATTCCGCTGATTACCGTGCCTGTTTCGCTGATTGGCGCGATTGCAGTTTTCCCGTTATTAGGATTTTCCATCAATACGCTTTCATTGTTAGGTCTTGTGCTGGCAATCGGGATTGTGGTTGACGATGCCATTGTGGTTGTTGAAGCAGTTATGCACCATATCGAACATGGTAAAACTCCAAAAGAAGCCACACTTCAGGCGATGAAAGAAGTTTCAGGGCCTGTAGTTGCTATCGCTCTGATTTTGTGTGCTGTATTTATTCCGGTAGCTTTAACTCCGGGGATCACCGGACGGTTTTATCAGCAATTCGCAATTACTATTGCAGTTTCAGTGGCATTCTCGGCATTTAGTGCACTTTCATTAAGTCCGGCATTAAGTGCCATGTTGTTGAAACCAACAAAACCACTCGACCAGCAAAAAGGAATTTTACCAAAATTTTACAGGGCTTTCAATAAAGTATTCGATAATATAACAAATAAATACCTGGGTGGAGCTGGTTTTTTTGCTAAAAAAGCTTTCAGGGTTTTGGCAATATTCATTATCGTTCTGATTGGTGCAGGATTTTTGGGTATTAAAATTCCGGTTGGATTTATACCCGAAGAAGATAATGGTTATTTCCTTGTTAATATAGGTACACCGCCAGCCTCTTCTTTACAGCGAACCGATGAAGTTACAAGAAAAGTGGAAGAGATTCTTTTGGAAGAAGAATCGCTGCTTTCGATAACCACAATTAATGGTTTCAGTTTGCTTACAGGTTCTTACCAGCCAAATAACGGATTTCTGTTTGTTTCGCTGAAACCCTGGGATGAACGTAAATTGACTGCAAAACAATTAACTGATAAATTCAACAAGCGTTTTCAGTCAGAAATTACAAATGCTACGGTTATGGCATTTGGACCGCCTGCTATTCAGGGGTTGGGTGCTTCTGCCGGTTTTAGCATGATGTTGCAGGACCGCGGCGGCAATACGCCACAATATCTTGCAGAACAAACCCAGCGTTTTATTGCCGCTGCACAAAAACGACCGGAAATTGCCAGAATCTATTCAACATTTAATGCTGCCTCACCACAAATCAGGCTCGAAATAGATAATGAAAAAGCAATGAAACTGGGTGTACCGGTTTCCAAAATAACCGAATCGCTGGGGGCTTTTCTTGGAGCCAGTTATGTAAACGATTTTAACCGGTTTGGCCGTCAGTATAAAGTTTACATTCAGGGTCAGCCCGAGGACCGGGTTTCTCCTGAAGCTTTACATTCAATTTATGTAAAGAACGATAAAGGTGAAATGTTACCAATTTCTACCATTGTTTCATCAAATAAAATTGCGGGACCTGATTTTACAAACCGTCTTAACCTTTTCCGTTCTGCTGAAATTGGGGGCCAACCGGCAGCCGGATACAGCAGCGCCCAGGCTTTGGATGCGCTTGAACAGGTAGCAGCCGAAGTTCTCCCGACAGACATGAGTTACGATTACATAAACCTTTCTTACCAGGAAAAAAACTCACCCAGTGCAGCTTCTGTATTCATTATGGCGCTGGTTTTTGTGTTTCTCATTCTTGCCGCACAATACGAAAGCTGGAAACTTCCGTTCAGCGTTTTGCTGGGCACACCGTTTGCCGTATTTGGTGCATTTCTTGGTTTATTTCTTGCCCGGTTTAGTAACGATGCATATGTCAACAATGTATTTGCACAAATCGGGCTGGTAATGTTAATCGGGCTGGCTGCTAAAAATGCCATTCTTATTGTGGAATTTGCCAAAATGGAACACGAAGCAGGCAAACCATTGATGGAATCGGCTATGACTGCAGCTAAACTGCGTTTCAGGCCTATTTTGATGACTGCCTTTGCATTTATTCTGGGAGTTACCCCTCTGCTTACTGCAACCGGTGCAGGATCACAGGCCCGTATTGTAATGGGGATGGCGGTATTCAGCGGGATGTTAATTGCTACAATTCTCGGGGTTTTACTGGTTCCGGCATTATTTGTAATGATTGAAAGAACAGGGAAGAAAAAAGCAGTTGTTCCTGTGGTAGAAACTAAAACAGAGGAGGGCAAATAACATGAAAAAGATAATTTTTTCCTCGCTGATCCTATTGGCCATTCTTTCGTCGTGCATGGTTGGCCAGAAATATACCCGCCCCGAAGTGGCAGCACCGCAATCATGGATCGGACAAAACAACTACATCAATACACCCGATTCCATCAACAACCTGAAATGGTTCAATATTTTTAATGATGAAGTTTTAAACAACCTGATCGATACCACCCTGAAATACAATCATAACCTGGCAAGTGCTGCATTGAGAATTGAACAGGCGAGAGCTGCCTACGGAATTGCAAAGGCCGACCTTCTGCCTTCAGTTGGGTATAGTGCAGGGGCAGAATTAAACAGTGCTTCACCCAATAATTTTAACGTGGTGGCAACTGCATCGTGGGAGATTGATTTCTGGGGAAAACTGCGTCACGCCAAAAAAGCGGCATATGCCGAAATTCTGGCCAGTGAAGAAGGTTATAAAACAATAACCACAACGTTGATCAGCGACGTGGCAACCTATTATTTCCAGATGCGCGACCTTGATAACCGGTTGAAAATTGCGCTTCGTACTGTTGACAGCCGCACTCAGTATTTTAACCTGATAAATGCACGGTTTAAAGGAGGCGATGTTTCGGAACTCGACATGTTGCAGGCCGACCAACAGCTGGCAATTGCAACTGCCACAGTCAACAGTGTAAAACGGCAGTTGAATGCCACCGAGCGCAGCCTGAATATTTTGCTGGGGCAAACACCACAGGCAATTGCACGCGGATTGGAAAATGTCGATCAGCAGGTTGTGCCGGTTATTCCTGCCGGGCTGCCGTCGAGTTTGCTCGAACAACGTCCGGATGTAAAACAAGCTGAATATTACCTGATGGCTGAAACCGAAAGAATCGGTGTTACACAGGCAATGCGTTTTCCATCGGTAAGTCTCACAGGTTTGTTGGGTGTTGCCAGCGCCGATTTATCGTCACTTTTATCAAGCGATGCCACATTAGGAAGCGCCACAGCCGGAATTCTCGGGCCGATTTTTGCATTCGGGGCCAACAAACGCAGGGTTGAAATTCAGAAATATCAGGCTGAAATTGCTGCCAACAACTATCTGAATACATACATTGCAGCGTTGGGCGAAGTGGAAAATGCGCTGGTTTCGATTGAAACTTATGCCGGTGAATACGAAGCCCGTAAGCGTCAGGCTGAATCGGCCGGAAAATCGCTGATGCTTTCTCAGGAGCGTTATAGAAGTGGCTACACCGATTATCTCGAAGTACTGATTTCGGAAAATTCGATGCTCGATTCTGAGTTGCTTGCCTCACAAATCAAGGCACAACAACTGGCGTCGTATATTTATCTCTACCGTTCGCTGGGCGGTGGCTGGTAATGCTTTGCGATATTTACTCAACTGGTGACTTAGAGTCACCAGTTGAATACCATTTACAGGGCTGATGGCTAAAAGTTATCAGCTCAGTATTTTTTAAAGAACTGATATTTGTTGACAATGGCCTACAGCGAATACTTAGCTGACCGTGTGCGGCTGACTTTACGGGAAAACCTGGTTCTTTTCACTGAAAAGAAAATGTTTGGTGGCATCTGCTTTTTTGTGGATGATAAAATGTGTGTGGGCATTTTTAAAGAAGAACTGATGGTGCGGATTGCACCCGAAGACCAGGATCAATACCTCGAATTGGAAGATTGTCGTTTGATGGACGAATCAATGAAAGGATTTTTGTATGTCAGTCCCCAGGCGATTGACATGGATGAAGACCTGGATAAATGGGTAAAACGCTGCCTCGAATTTAACCCGCGGGCAAAAGCCAGTAAAAAGAAGAAGTAAACAGGGCATAAAAAAAGCCGCCAAACCCGGTTTAACAGCTTTTATTTCTAATTCGAAATTTTTTAATCCTCCGTCTTCGGTCTCCCTACTTTCCCTTTGCAATCTCAATCCCGATTTTCTGGCCTTTGTACCGGGCATCTTTGAATGATTTGATGGCATCGTTTTCATACCGTTTGTCGATTTCGAAAAACGAAAATCCTTTCAGTACTTCAATATTGCCGATTTCCACATTTTTGCCCGGCATATTCTGGTTTATCAGATCGATGATAGTACGTTTGCTGATGCCGTTCTTTTTGCCCATGCTGAAAAAGAACCTCGAAAACTCGTATTTCCCGCCACGTCCGCCACGATCGCGATTGGGCCTTGATCCCGATTCATCGCGTCTGTCATCACGGCTATCGCCACGGTTACGGTCTTTGCGCTTATCGCGGCGGCTGCGACTGTCACGTTCAGAATAATCCCGTTCCTGGTGCGACTCGCTGACATTGATGTCAGGTGCATTTTCGTAATAAGTCAGAAAGCGGTTAAACTCCACCGAAACAAAATGTTTGATCAGTTCTTCACGGTCGAGCCAGGCCAGTTTTTTATAAATCACCGGCATAAACTGGGCAATCTGATCGTTGTTCACCTCAATGTTTTCCATCTTGTCGATGAGGCTGAAAAGCTGTTTTTCGCAGATTTCGCGTCCCGAAGGCACTTCTTTCCGGATAAACTGTTTGTTAACAATGCGCTCCACATCCCTGATCCTGCCTTTTTCGCGTAGGTGAACCAGTGTAACCGAAATGCCGTTTTTCCCCGCACGACCGGTTCTTCCGCTCCGGTGAATATACACTTCGGGGTCGTCGGGCAGATTATAGTTGATAACATGTGTCAGGTCGTTCACATCGAGGCCGCGGGCTGCAACATCGGTCGCCACCAGCATTTGCAGGTGTTTGCCACGGAAACGCGACATCACAAAATCGCGTTGCGACTGCGACAAATCTCCGTGAAGTGCGTCTGCATTGTAACCGTCCTGCATCAGTTTGTCGGCTACTTCCTTGGTTTCGGCGCGGGTGCGGCAAAAAATGATTCCGTAAATATTCGGGTTAATATCGGCCACGCGTTTCAGCGCAATATAGCGGTCTTTGGCATGAACCACGTAATAGTGGTGCTCCACATTTTCGGCCCCGGTGTTGCGCTTGCCCACCGAAATCTCGTGGATATTCCGCATGTATTTCTTCGAAATGGCTACAATTTCGTTGGGCATGGTTGCCGAGAAAAGCAGCGTTTGTTTGTCGGCTGGCGAAGTTTCAAGAATGGCGTCGAGGTCATCTTTGAAACCCATCGAAAGCATTTCGTCGGCTTCGTCAAGAACCACCCAGCGTATTTCGTTTACTTTCAGTTTTCCGCGTTTAATCAGGTCGAGTGTGCGGCCGGGCGTTCCGACAACAATCTGCACGCCGCGCTCAATTTCCTTCATTTGTTTTACAATGTCGGCGCCACCATAAACCACGGCAATGTTTACAAATCCCGTGTTTTTGGAGAAGTTCTGCAAATCGCCGGCAATCTGGATGGCCAGTTCCCGGGTGGGACTCAGAATGAGCGCCTGCACCGCTTTTTTGTTCACGTCAAGTTGCTGAATAATAGGCAGCCCGAATGCTGCTGTTTTTCCGGTTCCGGTTTGTGCAAGTGCCACAAGGTCTTGTTTGCTTTCGAGTAAAAAGGGGACTACCTGTTCCTGCACAGGTGTGGGATATACAAATCCCATTTCGTCGATGGCAGAAAGGATTTCGGGGCTGAGCCCCATTTCGTTAAATAAAATCATTCAAAGTTTATAAAAAATTCGGGCGCGAAGTTAACCTTTTAAAATGAAATTCAGGAGTTTATGATATAATTGTTCTGATTATTAATTTTGATGACTGATTGTATTTCTGCTGATGATATACTTTTTGGCAACAGTTGAAGTTATTTCGGTGTTTATCATTTAAATTTGTTTGTCAAACGCCGTGATTATGTACATTTTTTTTAATTCTTCAGAAAACAGGCCCTTTTTTAAGTTTTCAATCCTGTTAACTTTTATGTTTCTGAGCCTGACAGTGTCTTTTGCCCAGGAAACCGATACCATTGTCCCAGTACGGAAAAGTCCCGAAGAACTGCTGAAAAATGTGGTGGTGAATACTTTTAACGGCGAAGGTTTCAACTTTTTTGAGGATCAGTTCACGGGTCACTGGATTGGATTCGATTTCGGTTTTAATGCTTTGATGAAGGAAGATTACACGGGTTATGACCTGGAGTTTATGGACAACGACCTGTTGCTGTCGTATTCCTTTAACCTGAATCTGTTTCAGAAAAGTTTTGGTCTGCAGCGAAACCGCAACAATCTGGGGATAGTTACAGGAATTGGCTTTCAGATGCAGGATTACAGGCTGCAGGATACGGTTACTATCAGCAAAGATGAAAACGGTGTTATTCAGCCAAGGGTTTTTCACCTGGGCGATCACCAGAAATCGAAACTCACCATGTTTTCGGTGATGGTGCCGGTTTTGGTTGAATACCAGGTTCCCATCAACAATTACAAAAACAGGCTGTATTTCTCGGGAGGAATGTATTTTGCCTACCGGATTGGCAGTTACACAAAAATTAAATACCGCACCGACCACAGCGAAAAACTGAAGATTACCGGAAACTACGCGCTCAACGATTTCAGGTATGGAATCATGTTCAGAACCGGTTACCGCTGGATCAACCTGTTTGCCATGTACGAACTGACCCCGCTGTTCGAAGAAAACCTCGGACCGGAAATGAGCCCGTTTACTTTTGGTGTGACGATTGTAAGGTTTTAACCGCAGTATTTTTATTACATTTTCCGGCTGTATTTAATTTATATTTACGGAAATCAATAATTCTTGAGAGATGTTCAGACTGTTAAAATTCAATTCATTCATACCTGCATTCCTGTTTTCACTGATTGGTTTTTCTGCATTTTCAAATCCTGCCGGAGTGATTTCTGTGACCGCTGTTCAAAAGCAAATCCCGGTTTTGAAAGGGTCCACAAACAATTTTGTTCTCGAAATCGATATTGAAATAAAGGGAAATCCTACACTGGCAACACTCAACGGTGTAAACCTGGATATTTCGGGAACTGACATTCAGAATGATATTGCTGAAATTGCTGTTTTCAGCAGGCAACATTCAAACGGTGCTGAAAATCTGATTCCTTTTGGAAAGCAGCAAAAGCCGCAACGTGAAATGGTTTTTCAGTCTGAAAAACAACTTGCCGCCGGAATCAACAGGTTTGCTGTTTCAGTCAGATTAAATCAAAATGCCGGTATTTTAAATTCGATTAAAGTTTTCTGCAAAAGTCTCGAAATTGATAACAAGCTGTTTTATCCCGAAAATACCAATCCGCCAATTTATCAAAGATTTGGAATTGCGCTGCGCAAACACAACGATGAGGGTGTTCACACTTTCAGAATTCCCGGGCTGGAAACCACCAACAAGGGTACGCTGATAGCAGTTTATGATGTCAGGCACAACGACGAGGTTGATTTACAGGAAGACGTTGATGTGGGAATGAGCCGGAGTACTGACGGGGGAAAAACCTGGGAGCCCATGAAAATAATCATGGATATGGGTGAATGGGGTAGCCTTTCGAATCGTGAAAATGGTGTTGGCGATCCATGTATTTTGGTTGACCGGCAAACCGGAACCATCTGGGTGGCGGGACTTTGGGCGCACGGAAAACCGGGACAGCGAACCTGGAATTCATCAGAACCCGGACTTGAGCCTTCAGAAACCGGGCAGTTTTTGCTCGTGAAATCGGAAGATGACGGGAAAACCTGGAGCCAGCCAGTCAACATCACGCAGCAGGTAAAAAATAAAAACTGGCAGTTGATGTTGCAGGGGCCCGGCAAAGGAATTACCCTGAAAAACGGGACTTTGGTTTTTCCGGCCCAGTTTAAGGATGAAAAAAGGGTGCCGTTTTCCACCATCATTTACAGCACCGACCGCGGCAAATCCTGGAAAACCGGCAAGGGTGCCAAGTCAGAAACCACGGAAGCACAGGTAATAGAACTGAGCGACGGCAGCCTGATGCTCAACATGCGCGACAACCGCAATGGCACCGAAAAATCGGAGAAAAACGGCAGGGCAGTGATGATTACCACAAATCTGGGAGAAACATGGACAGAACATCCGACAACCAACGGCGTTTTGCCCGAACCGGTTTGCATGGCCAGCCTGATAAAGGAAAAATTTGAAGTGAACGGCGAAATGCGGGAGGTGGTTTTTTTCAGCAATCCGGCATCAAAGTATAACCGTGATAACATGACGATCAGGGCCAGTTTGGATGATGGAAAAACCTGGCCCGGAGAATACCAGGTTATTTTGGATGAAAAGGAAGGACGGGGCTATTCCTGCCTCACCCGGATCGATGACAAAACACTGGGCATCTTATACGAAAGCAGCCAGGCCGACCTGGTTTTTCAGGCGATTCCCGTGGCGGAAATTTTTCAGCAAAACAAATCTGCCTCCATCTTTAAAAGTGGTACCGGGGGATATTCCACATTCAGAATACCTGCAATTGTAACAACTAATTCAGGAAAAATTCTTGCTTTTGCCGAAGGCAGGGTGAACGGAAGTTCAGACACCGGAAATATTGATTTGGTGATGAAAAGTTCAGAAGATGGCGGCCGAACCTGGAGCCCTTTAAAGATTGTTTGGGACGATGGCGAAAATGTTTGCGGAAATCCGGCTCCGGTTGTTGATAAAGAGACGGGAACAATTCATCTTTTGATGACATGGAATCTGGGGGAAGACCACGAGCAGCAGATTATTGATGGGAAAAGCAGGGACACCCGCCGGATTTTTGTTTCCTCGTCAACCGACGACGGTAAAAACTGGTCGGTTCCAACAGAAATCACCAGATCGGTAAAAAAGGAAAACTGGACCTGGTATGCGACCGGACCTTGTCATGGTATTCAGCTTGAAAACGGGAAATACAAAGGGCGTTTGGTGATTCCGTGCGATCATATTGAAGCCGGAACTAAAAAATACTTTTCACACATTATTTTCTCCGATGACCATGGAAAAACCTGGAAATTGGGCGGATCATCGCCTCAGGACCAGGTAAACGAATGTACTGTGGCTGAACTCCCGGATGGAAGGCTGATACTGAACATGCGGAATTACGACCGTTCTCAGAAAAGCCGGAAAATCAGTTTCAGCCATGATGGTGGTGAAAGCTGGTCGGATTTGCAACCGGTTGAAACGCTGCCCGAACCCATTTGCCAGGCGAGTATGCTATTTTCGCAGGCTGATGGCAGACTATATTTTCTGAACCCGGCTGACGAAAACCATCGGGTGAAAATGACGGTGAAATCAAGCGCTGATTCAGGTCTTTCGTGGAAAACTGAAAAAGTGTTTCATCCCGGTCCTTCGGCTTATTCCGACCTTACTTTAATCAACAGAAACACGCTGGGTTGTTTGTTTGAAGCCGGGGAAAAAAGTCCTTATGAAGAAATTGTTTTTACCACATATCAAATTACAAATCGATAATGAAACCTTACATTTTAGAACAAACCAACTGGAAACAAGTTAAGAACGAAAAATACGAAGTGGCTGTTTTACCATGGGGCGCCACTGAACCTCACAATTATCATCTTCCGTATGGAACTGATGTGATTGAAACAGAAAAAATTGCAGAGGAAGCCGCCGCAAAAGCCTGGTCGCGCGGGGCGAAGGTGATGGTTTTGCCAACCATTCCGTTTGGCGTGCAGAATCCGGGGCAAACTGAACTTCCGTTTTGCATGCACATCAATCCGTCAACACAAATCATACTGTTCCGCGATATTGTTATCTCACTGAACCGGCAGGGTATCAAAAAACTCGTGGTGCTGAATGGCCACGGCGGGAACGATTTTAAACCGATGATCCGTGAATTGAAAAATGAGTTCCCGGAAATGCTGATTGCACTGGTGGAATGGTTCAAAATTCTCGATGCCGATGAATATTTTGAAGAAGGCGGAGATCACGCTGGTGAAATGGAAACCAGCATCATCATGCATTATTACCCGCACCTTGTGAGACCGCTTGATGAAGCCGGCGAAGGCAAGGCAAAATCAGCCCTGTTAAATAGCCTGAAAAATAAAACTGCCTGGATTCCGCGGCAGTGGGACCAGGTTTCTGATGATACCGGAATCGGTTATCCGAAAAAAGCCACTGCTGAAAAGGGTGAAAAGTACCTGAACGAAACCGTTAGCCGGATCAGCAATTTCCTGGTGGAATTTGCGCTTTGTAATCCACAAGAAATGTTTGAATAGAAACTTTTAAACTGATTAAAACATTTTATTGAGCGTATATTTCAGTACTTTTAAATTAAAAACCGAATACCATGAAACTATTACTGATCAGTAACTCAACAATGCCCGGAGAGGCATACCTTGACTACCCGAAACACGAAATCAGGAAATTTTTGGGAGATAAACCGGTTACTGCCTTGTTTATTCCTTATGCTGCAGTCACTTTTACGTATGATACCTACTGTGAAAAAGTGGAAGAACGGTTTTCAGAAATCGGTCACCACATTGTGGGAATACACACTTTTGCCGATCCGGTGCAGGCAGTTCACAAAGCCGAAGCTATTGTGGTGGGCGGTGGCAATACCTGGCAACTTGTAAGAATGTTACACGAAAAAAACCTGATGAACCCGATCAGGGAAAAGGTTTTCAACGGAGTGCCATACATAGGATGGAGTGCAGGAGCCAATGTTGCCTGCCCCACACTGAGGACTACGAATGATATGCCGGTTGTTGATCCGAAAGGGTTTGAATGCACAGGTTTGATCCCTTTTCAGATTAATCCGCATTATCTCGATGCACATCCCGAAGGACACGGCGGAGAAACCCGAGAGCAGCGAATCCAGGAGTTTATTGAGATTAATCCGGATGTTTTTGTTGCCGGGTTGCGTGAAGGAACCATGTTTAAAGTGGAAAACAAAATGCTCACTTTGATTGGTAACAAAACCTGCCGGATTTTCAAAAAAGGTCAGGAACCACGTGAGTTGTCGGCGACTGATGATTTCAGTTTTTTGTGTTGCGACAGGTTGTTTTGATTAACAAGCTGAAGATGAAATAAAAACGGCGGAACCAGTCAGTTCCGCCGTTTTTGCTATAGTTATGAATTACCTGGCTGCCTTCATTTTCCTGATCTTTTTGTGGTGTTTGCGCCGGGCAATTTTTAACCTCACCGTGTGGTTCAGTTCAATCAAAGCCGGAACAAACATGAGGGTTAAGAAGGTCGCAAAGCTCAACCCGAAAATGATTGACCATGCCAGCGGACCCCAGAAAGCCACGTTGTCGCCGCCAAAATAAATGTGCGGGTTCAACTCGGTAAAAATGGTTTCGAAATTGATATTCAAACCAACAGCCAGCGGAACAAGCCCCAGCATAGTAGCAGTGGCAGTAAGAATTACCGGGGTAATACGCGTTTTTCCTCCTTCGATAATCGCGCGGCGGGTTGGCATACCTTGTTCTATTTTGGCATCGATAAACTCAACTATCAAAATACCGTTTCTCACCACAATACCACCCAAAGCCACAATTCCCAAACCTGTCATCATAATTACAATGTCCATTTGGAAAAGAATTACACCCAGTAAAACCCCGATGATACTGAAAATCACCTCGCTGAGGATAATCAACGATTTAATAACCGATCGGAATTGGGTAATCAGGATAAAGAAAATGGCACCAATGGCGATTACCATTGCTTTTAAAAGGAAAGCAACCGTTTCCGCCTGGTCATCCTGTTCACCGGTAAGTTTTATGGTGGTTCCTTCGTTTAACGGGAATGATTTTGCTTCGCGCTCAATAATCGGAACGATATCGTTGGCTGCATAACCTGAAAGTACGTTTGAATAAACGGTAATAATACGTTTCTGATCCAAACGTTTAATTCCTGCATACGATGAAGTATAATCAATCCGTGCAACTGTTGAAAGCGGAATACTGCGAAGCATACCTGAATTCATATCGCGATAAGTAATTTGCAGATTAACCAGATCATTGATATTGTCGCGGGTTGATTTGTCATACCGAAGCATAATCGGATATTCATCCTCATCCTGTTTCAATTTCGAGATTTCTTTACCATAAAGCGCTGTACGAACTTCCATACCAATCTGGCCGGTTGAAATACCTAATCTTCTGGCGCGTTCCCGGTCGATCTGGATGATAATTTCGGGTGAATTTGTTTCAAAATCAACTTTTAATTCTTCAACACCCGGAATATTCAATGAATCGATGTAATTGCGGAAGGCGAAAGCATCTTCCACCAGCATCTCAAGATTTTCGTTGGTAATTTCGATATTGATTGGTTTTCCGGTTGGCGGGCCATTTTGTTCTTTATCAACCGTAATTTCGGCACCGGCAATATTTACAATTTCCTTTCTGATCATTTCCATGTACTCGGTGGTGTTGTATTCGGTTGAGCGGAATTTATGCTCAATGAAATTAACCGTCACTTTTCCCCTGTTGAAAGGATTTCCTGACGAAACAAAACCTTCTTCTTCGGCACCAATTGTAATATTCGATATTATCGATTCCACGTCGGGATTGTTTTGTCCGAGTACTTTATAAACGCGAGCTTCAACAACTTTGGTAACACTGTCGGTTACGTTCTGGTGTGTACCGCCGGGCATTTTAATGTACACGAAGACCGAATTCGGGTCGCTGTTCGGGAAAAACAGAACAGTAGGTTTTACTGCGCCAGTTATAAACATGGTTACAAAGAAAAGTGCAATCATACCAACCAAAATCCAAATCGGACGGGCGCCTTTCAAAACCCACCTTAACTGACGTTCATAAATTGCCATTATTGCAGGCCATATTTTATTCTGGAAAGCCAGGATCATCCGTTTCAGCACAAAATGGAAAAGCAGGATTAGGATAACTGCAAGTGTGAGCATATTGGCAGCAGTAAAAGCAACATGCGATTTTCCAAAGAAATAGGTTGCATAGAAAACTGCAGCGAGTGCTGCCATTATTATTGTGGCTATTTTCAGTTTTCTCCAGTTGTTACCTTCCTGGTATTCCTGGTCGTATTCGTGTTTCATAAACGAAACGGCGAAAACGGGGTTAAAAACGTAAGCTACAAACAATGATGCAAACAGTGTTATAATAAGTGTTACCGGCAGGTAGTGCATAAACTGCCCCACAATTCCGGGCCAGAAAGCCAGCGGGAAAAACGGTGCAAGCGTGGTGAGCGTTCCGGATAAAATAGGAAGGAAAACCTCGCCGGCTGCACCTTTTGCCGCTTTATTGATATCGGGAATAAAGCGATGCAAACGGTGGGTATTTTCAATCACCACAATGGCATCGTCAACCACAATACCGAGCGCAAAAATAAAGGCAAACATCACAATCATGTTCATGGTGAAGCCCAGTCCTGGGATAATCATGTATGCCAGAAACATGGAAAGCGGCACCGACAGACCAACGAAAAATGCGTTGGTTAAACCCATAAAGAACATGAGTACAACGGTAACAAGAATAAAACCGATGATGATGGTGTTATTTAATTCTTCGAGTGTATTGCGGGTAAACCGGCTCTGGTCGCCTGTTATGGTAACCTGAATGTCTTTCGGATATTCGCGGCCTTTTAGATCATCAATAATATCCTTAATCTGGTCTGATGCATCGAGCAGGTTGGCGCCATTCTTTTTGATAACGTTGAGCGTAATTACGTTTTCACCATTCAAACGGGCAAAACTTTCCTGTTCTTCAAACCCGTCGGTAATGGTGGCAATATCACTGAGTTTTACCAAGGCACCACTCGATGATTGCACAACAATATCGCGAATGGTATTAACATCGGCAAATTGCCCTTTGATACGAACTGTATTCCGGGTTCCGTTATTGGTGAAGTTACCACCTGAAATGGTGAGGTTTTCAAGAGAAACTGCCTGTTCAATATTCCCGAAAGTAACTTTGGCAGCCTGCATTTTAAAAATGTCGGCATCAATCTGTATTTCGCGGTCGAGGGCACCAACAATATCAACCCTTGTAATTTCCTTTAAACCTTCAATACGGTCCTGGGCCGTTTCGGCATACTGTTTTAACTTAACCAGGTCGTAATTTCCCGAGATATTAATAAACATAACGGGCATTGCCGAAAGGTCGATGTCGCTGATATCAGGGTCGGCAGGCAGATCGGTGGGCAAATCGGTTTTTGCTTTGTCAACAGCATCGCGCACACGCTGTTTGGCTGTTTCAATCGAAATATCGGTGTCGAACTCAACAACAATGGCACTATAATCGGGTACAGAATTGCTGGTGATGTTTTTTACATTCGAGATCGATTTCAATTGCTTTTCAATGGGGCGCGTAACCAGGTTTTCAATATCAGCGGGCGAAGTTCCCGGGTAGGGAGTTGCAACAACGATGTACGGAATTACAACCTGCGGAAAAGTTTCCTTGGGAATTGCGTAGTAATTCATCAACCCGAGAACCGAGATAAAAATGGCAAGCACATAAATACTTGTCCGGTTATCAATGGCCCAGCTTGTTGCAAAGAATTCCTTTATTTTATTTTGTTTCGACATAATTTGTCAGATTTTAGTGGTTAGAATATTACTTTCTGACCGGCATTCAATCCCTGGAAACCAGAAACGATAAGCTTATCGCCAACATTTAATCCTTCTGTAATTTCCATTGTGCCGTCGTAATCCATGCCGGTTTTAACCAACCGTCGTTCAGCTTTCCATTCAGTTCCGTTCTGAACGGCAACAAAAAGGAATTTTCCGTCCTGGTTACTTTGAACAAGATTTACCGGTACACAAAATGCTTTTTCGTTGGTGTAGTCTTTAATTTTTATGTTAGCCATCATATTGGCACGCAATTCAATTTCTTTTGAAGAGACTTTACATTCTACCCTGAAAGTACGGTTTGTGGGGTCGATAAAACGACTTGTAAATATGAGTTTTGATTCAATTTCCTTCCCGATATCGGGGAAACTGACAATGGCCGGATTTCCGTTTTTGATTCTCGATGCATAAGTTTCCGATACATCTGCCGAAATTTTTGCCACACTCATATTGATAACCCTGATTGTTGAAGTAGGCATTCCGGGCGAAGCCATCTGGCCAACCCTGAGTGGAACACTTTCAACAGTACCACTGATCGGCGAAACCACTTTCGACAGTTTCAACTGTTCTTTAATTGTGTTAACACGTTGTTCAAGTGATTCCTTATTGGTTTTTGCCTGAAGATACTGCACCTCGCTGCCAATTTTCTTTTCCCACAAGGCAGCCTGTTTTTCGAAGATATTGTTAGCCAGGGCAAGTTGTGTATTTACTTCTTCGAGCGATTGTCTGGTTAGCTGGTCGTCCAATTCGGCGAGTACCTGACCTTTTTTTACAACCGACCCTTCGGTAACATAAACGGCAGTTACAATACCCGCCATTTGCGGACTTACAGCAATATTCTGGTCGCCGTCAACAGTACCTTGTACCTGAATGTAATGATCGAAAACACATTCTGCAGCATCTGTTGTTTTAACAGCTACCGCCTTGTTTTCAGCATTCTGTCCTCCGGGATTTATCTCTGCTTCAAGCTGTGCAATCTTTTGATTTAATTCTTCACGCTGAGTTTTCAGCTTTTCGAGTTGTGCTTTTTTGTCTGTTCCCTGGCTGCAGGAGATCAGCAAAGCGATCATGGCAGCTACATAAATAAGTTTTTTCATTGTTGTATTGTTGTATTTTGTTTTTAATCTGAAATAGAGTTTCACTGAATCTGGTTGATGTTAAACAGTTTTTCGAGTTTTGTAATCGCACCCTGTAAATCAAACATATACTGGTAGTAATTTGTGAGATTTGTGAGATACTGATTCTGACTGTTCATCAGGTCCATACTTGTTGCCATTCCCTGACGGTATTTTTCGAGTGTCCGATCATAAATATCGAATGAGAGGTCGCGGCTGAGTTTTTGGTTCTGGTATTTTTCAAGCTTTATTTTTACATCGCTTTGCAACTGGTTGGCCTGCATCAGTAAGCTGTTTGATACCAAAATCCGTGTATTTTCTGTTTTTTCAACTGCCATTTTTTTCTGATTTACAACCGCCATCCGTTGACCACTTGTAAAAATTGGTAAGCTCAGGTTTAATCCCAGAACATCTTTTGGTGCAAAATCGAAAGCCGGAGCATTTAGTTTTTCGGTATGGCTGTAAAAACCACTGATTACCGGCAGGTAATTGCTTTTTTCACGTTTCAAATCAAGTATGGCCAGTTGTTTCGATGTTTCAATCAGTTTGTAATCAATATTATTTTCAAGAACAAACTTCTCGTTTAATACCTGCAGACTTTCACTTAAAAGCGATTCGTCGGTTTTTGTGGAGTCGCTGAGCGAAATATTTACCGACTCGTCAACTCCCAACTGAATCTTTAAAAGTCTGTACGACATGTCAAGGTTGCTTTCTACCTGGTTCATCGTGTTCCGAAGAACATTGGCAGTAACTTCCAATTGGTCCACATCGGTTTTCTCGGTAAATCCCTGGTTGTACATTTCTTTGATTTCGTTCTGGGTTTTAATTACATTATCAAGGTTTTGCTGAAGAATCTTCATGCTTTCCTCCCCAAGCTGAATCATTTGATAGGTATTGATTACCGATTCACGAACGTCGAGCCTTGTTTTTTCGTCATTTTGTTCCGAATAGCTGAAATAGATTTTCGAAGCCTGAACGCCCACAATGTAAGCACCGTTGAAGATAAGCTGCGAAACTACAAAGTCGGTTACGACATTGTTTTTTACACCCAACTCGATGGGCCCTGAGTTTTCAGTTCCCGGCATTCCGAAATCAAGCGTGGGAACAACCGGCAAAAAAGTATAGGCCGATTTAATATCGAAATGAGGTAATCCCATTGCAATAGTTTCGTTAATTTTCTTTTGCGCGATCTGCAAATCGAGTTTTGAGTTTTTAATGTTGGTGTTTTGTTCGAGCCCCAGTTTTACCGCTTCATCAAGCGATAGTTTCAGTGAATCCTGGGCTCCTGATATGAATGCTCCCATGGGAACAAACATTAGTAAAAGCATCAGTTTTTTAAATTTTCCGAACATGTTTAATTGTATTTTAATTAATATTTTTCTGTAAATGCGATAATTCAGCTTTTCGTTTTTCGAAATAGGCAATTCCGGCCGGAGTTGAAATGGCCCGGATATGGTTTTCAAACATCACTTCAAAAATTTTATCGAAGGATATTTCGTTGCTGAAACAATAATCGATACTGTGCATTTCAATAAGATTTTTGAGGTACAACGTGGCTGTTAATTCATTGTCAACATCTTCGCGGTACAACCCTTCCGATTTTCCTTTCAGCAGATTTTTTATAATATGGTTGTATATGTGTTCCTGTTTCTTCAGAAAGTATTTGTTAAAAAGGGGTTCGTAATATTTCATCATTTCGAATTTTAATTTGGGGTCGAGCCGGCTCATTTCTTCGTAAACAATTGTACTGACATGAATGATGATATCGATGGCATTCATTTGTGCCGGATCAATTGCCGAAATTTTATTGTTCCATTTAAAGCCGTCGTAAAGAAAGATTTTCTCAATAAGGTCTTCTTTGCTTTTAAACGATTGATAAAGGGTTTTCTTCGAAATTTTCAGGTGGTGACTGATGTCATCCATATTCACATTACGGATACCAAATTTGTAAAACAGTTCCATAATCTGATCGAGTAGTGAAATCAGTTTCTGATCATTAAATATTAATTCATGGCTCATTTTCGAATTCTGTAAATATTGCGGTACAAATAAATGGAAACGATTTGAATTAAAAACGTTTCCTCGATTCAAATTGTTTATTTGTTAACAATGATCCAAAAGTCTGAAATTTCATAAAGCTGAACATAAAAAGTTAGATGACCGGTTAAAATGTTTAGGTAAACGCCTGAATTATGGCGGTGAATATTTCAACCGGTAAAATACGGGCAGGTAATTTTGGGGGTAATCGAAAAATATTTAAGATTTTCTAAACCAGTGAATCGCCTTTGTACATTCTCACATCGGTGACAAATTTTTTAATCTGTTGTTCGTCTTCGCGCCGGCAAACCATCAGTGTGTCGTTTGATTCAGCAATAATGTACCCGTCAAGGCCCTGCAAAACAGCCACTTTTTCGCCCGAAATGCTGACGATGCAATTCTTGCTGTCGTAAATCATAATATTATCGCCACCAATTACATTGCCGTTTTCGTCTTTTTCACGGTTTTCATATAGCGTATTCCAGTTGCCAAGGTCGCTCCACCCAAAATCGGCAGTCAGCACATAAACATTCTGTGCTTTTTCCATAATTCCGTAATCAACCGAAATACTTTGGCATTCGGAGTAAATTTTGTTGATAAAGTGAACTTCGTCGGGTGTGTTGTACAATTTCATCCCGCTTTCGAAAAGCGATGAAACATTCTGAAGATGTTTGTCGAAAGCTTCTGTAATACTGTGCATCGACCAGATGAAAATACCTGAGTTCCAGAAGAATTCACCGCTTTCGATAAATATCTTTGCCATTTGCAGGTCGGGTTTTTCGGCAAATATTTTCACCTTGAAAAGATTATCAAGCTCCCTGAAATCAACAGGTTTGTGAACCTGAATATATCCGTAGGCTGTTTCCGGGCGGTTGGGTTTTATTCCCAGGGTAACCAATGCATTGCTTTCCTTAACAAATTCAACTGCATTGATTATCTGTTTAATAAATTCGTCTTCTTTCAGGATAACATGATCTGATGGAGCCACAATAAACCGGGCATCCGAATTCCTGCTTTTGATTTTGTAAGTCGCATAGGCAATACAGGGAGCTGTATTCCGGCGGAGAGGTTCCAGTAATACCTGTTCCTTCTTTAACATAGGAAGCTGTTCAGCAACAAAGTTTTTGTATTGGGTGTTGGTAACCACGAGAAAATTCTCAACCGGAATAATTTTCGAAAACCTGTCGAATGTTTGTTGCAGAAAAGTGCGTCCGGTACCCAGAATGTCGAGAAATTGTTTTGGTCTGTTCAAGCGGCTCAAAGGCCAGAAACGGCTGCCGGTTCCACCGGCCATGATAATGCAATAGGTATTGTCCATGCTGTAAAAGTTCTGTCTCTTTCAAAAATATCAATTTTATGCAAACCAACCGGCAAATTTGATTTTTTTAAGAAAGATATGAATTGAGCACAGCGGTTGTTTGTATGCGGTGATTTAAGTTGTAATTTTATGATGTTGTAAAAACGGTCAAATGAGTTTCTTTTTTCACATAGGCAGGTTTTTTGTGATGCTGAAAAACGTTTTTTCGAAGCCTGAAAAACACAGGATTTACCTGCGGCAATTATTTTACGAAATCGAAAACCTGGGAGTTAATTCGGTTGGCATTGTGGTGATTATCTCATTATTTATAGGTGGGATTATGACCATTCAGTTTGCTTACGCACTGGCAAATCCGCTTTATCCGGCAGCATTGGTGGGGCTCGGAACCCGTGATACTTTGCTGCTTGAGTTTTCATCAACCATGCTTGCGCTGATTATGGCCGGGAAAATAGGATCGAACATCACTTCCGAAATCGGTACCATGCGTGTAACTGAACAGATTGATTCGCTGGAAATTATGGGAATCAATTCAGCCAGTTATCTGATTTTACCCAAAATTATTGCCGTGGTTTTTATTTTCCCTTTCCTTTATATTTTGAGTGTGTTTTTTGGTTTGCTGGGAGGTTTGTTTACCGGTCCGCTGGCGGGTGTCATCACAGTTCCTGAATATATTGATGGGATTAAATGGTTGTTTGAGCCTTATTACATTACTTTTTCAATTATCAAATCATTGTTCTTTGGGTTTCTGGTGGCCAGTGTTCCGGCTTACTTTGGCTATTATGTGCAGGGCGGCGCCCTCGAAGTAGGGAAAGCCAGTACAAAAGCGGTGGTCAATACCAATATCCTGATTTTGTTTTTCGACCTTGTATTAACCCGTTTATTACTCACATGATTGAAGTAAAAAATCTATATAAATCATTTGATGGCAAGGAAGTGTTGAGCGACATTTCCATCCGGTTCGAGAAAGGAAAAACCAACCTGATTATTGGCCGCAGCGGTTCGGGGAAAACCGTTTTACTGAAGTCGATTCTGGGATTGTACCCGGTTGACAGCGGAGAAATCTGGTACGATGATCGTAATTTTCTTACGATTGATGAAAAACAACGGAAAATGATGCGCCAGGAAATCGGGATGGTTTTTCAGGGAGGAGCGCTTTTCGACAGTAGTACCGTTGAAGGCAATGTGAGGTTTCCGCTTGATATGTTTACCCGGATGACAGCCAAAGAAAAAGAAAACAGGGTGGCATTTTGTCTTGATCACGTTAACATCGAAAACCGGGCGTTTAAACTCTTTCCGAGCGAAATCAGCGGCGGTATGCAAAAACGAGTTGCCATTGCACGGGCCATTGCTTTAAACCCGAAATACCTGTTTTGCGACGAACCTAACTCGGGCCTTGATCCCGAAACTGCTACCGTAATCGACGAGCTGATTCAAAATCTGACCCGTGAGTTTCAGATGACCACCATTATCAATACACACGATATGAATTCGGTAATCGAAATTGGTGAATTGATTCTGTTTATCAGCAAAGGAAGGAAAGAATGGATCGGGACAAAGGATGAAATCCTCCACAGCAATAACCACACGCTCAACGATTTTATTTTCGCCAACAAACTTTACGCACAAATGCGCAGGGATGTGGAGGAGGGTTGAATTACCCTTTCGGTACCAACGTTACCAGCGGAATAATCATTTCCTCCATCGAAATTCCACCATGCTGGAAAGTGTCTTTGTAATAATTGGCGTAATAATTATAGTTGTTCGGGTAAGCCAGAAAATCGTCGGAATGGGCGAAAATATAGCTGGTACTTACATTTCGTAATGGCAAAAATGCCTTTTTAGGGTCACGAAGTTCAAAAATCTGTTTGCTCTGGTAATTCAGGTTCTTTCCTAATTTGTACCGCAGGTTGGTGTTGGTTTCACGGTCGCCGATTACCTTAACCGGGTTGTGAACCCTGATAGAACCATGATCAGTTGTAACCACCACTCGCACATCATTGTCTGCAAGTCCTTTCAGTAAAGCCAGTAACGAGGAGTTATTAAACCAGCTCAATGTGAGAGAGCGGTATGCTTTTTCGTCGCCTGCTAATTCTTTTATCATGTCCATTTCGGTGCGGGCGTGTGAAATCATGTCCACAAAATTGAAAACCATCACCGATAGGTCACTTTCAATAATGCTGTTCAGGTTATCCGAAACACGGCGTTCCATTCTGATACCTGATGATTTGTCAAAAAAGAGTTTTTCCTTTCTGCCATGACGAGTCATTTGTTTGCGCAACAACTGCTCTTCAAACCGGTTTTTATTTCCTTCATTATCATCATCGTCCCACATATCAGGATGTAACCGGGCAATTTCCGAAGGCATCAGACCCGAAAACATGGCATTTCGGGCATACATGGTGGCTGTTGGTAAAATACTGTAATACAGTTCTTCCGATTCGGTACGGTAGTAGTTATCGAATACTTTGCTGATGGTTCTCCATTGGTCGAAACGAAGATTGTCAATCACAAGAACAAATAGTTTTTTCCCATCGTTCAGCAATGGGAAAATACGGTGTTTAAAAATATCAGGCGAAAGCAGTGGTCGTTCCCCCATTTCCTGCACAAACCAATGAATATAATTGTCTTTAATAAACCTGAAAAATGCTTTGTTGGCATCGGATTTCTGCATCGCGAGTATTTCGTCCATAGCCGAATCTTCCGATTGGCTGAGTTCAATCTCCCAGTGAACCAACTTTTTATAAATATCTATCCATTCCTTGTAATTCAGCCGGTCGTTTAACTGCATCCCGATTTTTCCGAACTGCATTTGGTAAGCCGAGGTGGTTTGTTGCGTAACAAGCCGCTGCTGGTCGATGTTCTTTTTAATCGAAAGTAATATCTGATTCGGATTTACGGGTTTAATCAGGTAGTCAGCAATTTTCGAGCCTACTGCCTCGTCCATGATGTTTTCCTCTTCGCTTTTTGTAATCATCACCACCGGAACATTTGGCACAATGGTTTTAACCTGAGTCAGTGTTTCAAGTCCGGTAAGTCCGGGCATGTTTTCGTCTAAAAAAATAATATCGTAGTAATTTTCCTTTACTTTTTCAATCGCGTCGAGACCGTTGTTGGCGGTTTCAACTTCGTAACCTTTACTTTCGAGAAATATTATGTGAGCGCGCAAAAGGTCGATTTCATCATCGGTCCAGAGAATGCGTGGTTTATTCATCGTTTTCTGTTTTTTGTAATTGTGTAAAGATAGAAACAAATAAAGTGCCGTTGTAGTGTGCTGTTAACTTACTTTAACGGAATGAAGCAGTGATTGAGTGATTGAGTTAATGGGTAAATGAGTGATTGGGTGAATTAGGCATTCAGTTTTTTAAATCAACAGCCGGGGAAATCGTATATCGTCAATCCTTATTGTCCCAGGTAAAACCGTTTGTAGAAATCCATGTATTCCACAATGTTTTTTTCTTTCAGGAAGATGACAAAGTTTGTTTCTGTAACGAGGAAGTTCCGGTAATTGCCACCTCGCAACGGAACATACAAATCGCGGTTGTTCACGGTTTTGGTAAAGTAGTCGCGCGCAGTTTTTACATCGGGCAAACCTGAAATACGCACAATCTGCCGGATATCATCCAGCGGAATCACCTCAGTTTTCAACCCGAGATTGGCAAAGCCGGCCAGGTTGTAATCTTCAATTCCTTTAATAAACGCGGGCTGATCGATACCGAGAACCGGAATAACAAAAATGAAATACTGTTTGCCATCAATGTTTTTATCGTAGGCTCCTTTGTATTCTTCTGTTTTTACATCGTTGCCTGTGTCGGTTGTTGCCGGCTGTGCCTGTTGTTGCTGAACAGCCTGACCTGTTGCGTTGCCGCCCTGTCCCTGTTGTTGCGCCGGTGCACGCTGAATATAATTGCTGCGGAAGAAGTCGATGTATTCATCCACCTTATTCTGTTCCACCAGTTTTTGCAGGTTTTCGTTGGTGATGAGGAAATTGCGGTAGGTTGCCTGCCCCAGCGAATTAAACAAACTCCGGGTGACCACCACTTTGCGGAAATACGACATCGATTCGTTAAGTGTCGGGATTCCGTTGACAACCACCAACTGGTAATCGTTCGTTTGTTTTATCTGGAGCGCGAGGTTCCAGGTTCTGAATTCATCACGATTAAACTGTGAGAAATCATTCAGCAACTGGCGGGTCGAAATGCCTTTGTCTTTTATGGCAATTACAAAATTCTGGGTTGTGTCAACTTGGGTGTTAAACATTTTTTCGGCACCAGTGCTCACCACCACAAACTGCCCGCGTTCCTTCAGAATGTTGTCCTGCTCTTTAGCGCGTGCCATCAGCTCTTCCGGCGAAACTTCGGTTTCTTCTTCGGTAAAATTCGACCTGATAAAACGGCTGTAATTCTTCACAAAGAACCGCAGGTAATCGGTAATCGATTTTTCGTTCATCACCGCGCGGTAATTGGTTGACGAAATCACAAAATTAAAATATTCAATATCCTTGAGCGCCTTGAAAACACTGGCTTTCCGGATAATGGCACCATGATAGATCAAAGAGCTTTCCTTGTTTTCCATCGACCGAACCACCACAAACGCCAGGTCGTCATTCAGAATATCGGTTTCAATATCATAATCCACTTTTGTATAATGGTCGATGTTGTAATTGGCAATGTCGAAGTTGAGGCGGTTCATGTCGATTTTCTGACTGCGCGGGTAGGCAATCACAAAGTAGTGCAACAAATCTTCTTCATAACTGAATTTGCCGCCAAATTCGTCATCGGCATTCTGGTTTTTGGGAAGAAGTTCTTCATTTTTGATCTCTTCTGATATATAACCCATCTCAATCAGCTTGTTATAATCAGTCAGTGTGCTGTCTTCAATGAGTTTCAGAATTTCTTTTGCAAGCGGAGTCGGTTCTTCAACCGGGTATTCAGCGACGTATTTCTGCAAAAGACCTTTAAAATTGTTCATGTCGGTTTGCGTACCGTTGGCCACCATTTCCATAAAATCAATTTTCGGAATCATCAGCGTGTCGGGCTTCATGGTTTTCATTTGTGCCGAAAGCGAAATTACTTTCCGGTAGTTGCCGGCTTTGTAACTTCTGAAAGTTTCGTCGTAAACACGGTTCAGACTATCGAGCCGTGCCTGCATTTCGATAAAGAAATTTGGATTAATCAGGTACTGCGCATAATTACTTTCTGGAAATCCGGTGATAATCCGGTTGCGGTAGTAATCCGATTTTGTTTTATCACCCAACAATTCATATAAATCATACAGCTCGAACATTGCCGGTAACAGGTAAATATTGTCGGGATAACGGCGGATGAGGTCTTCAAAAGATTCGGCCGAACGCGGGTAATTGGTAAATTCTGTTTTGAAAATCTTACCCGAATTATACAATGCATCACGAATTTTATCGTGCGAAATACTCATCAGAGAATCGGTGAGCGGCAAATCCTGGAGATAGAATTCTTTTTTGAGCGGGTCTTCCTCCCTGATAACTACCTGGGCCGAATCGCCTTCCATATTTTCTTCCGAAATCTCGGTTGATATTCCTTTATTTGCGCGGTTCCAGTTGTCTTCGAGCTTTCTTTTCCCCCACAGTTGCTGGAAATTAGCCCTGCCATACGAAACAGTTTGCGGATTGTAAAAGTACCAGCCTGCTCCCTCACTTTGGTTGCCCATTCCTAGCCGGTTACGGTTCATTCTGGAATACGGGTCGGCTGCTCCCTGCATAGCAAGGTTTTCAGCGTTTCGCTGACGTTCCTGCTCTTCCTTCATTAATCTCGAAATTAACGACTCCCTTTCAATTTCCGGCATCCGGGCAATGCGCTGCAAACTGTCTTCGCGTTCAACAGTAACCAGGTTGTCAACCAGGTTTGTAAGCGCTTTGTAATTTGCCTCAACGGTTTTAAAATCCGGATAAGTGTCGTCAATAATGATCATGGCACTGTCGTAATACGATTGTGCTTTCCGGTATTCCAGATCTTCGAAATAAATATCAGCAAGGGTTATTGATGAAAGGGCGCGTTGATATTGGTTCTGGAAACTTGTGGCGACAGAAGATGTGTAGTTTTCGATTGCAACCGGGCGGTTTCCTTCTTTGAAATAGAGATTACCAAGCGCGTAGTAAATCTGGTCACGGAAATCGAAATTTTTATTGTCACGCAACATTTTATTGAGCCTTTTTTTCAGCTCTTCCGAATTGCCGACTCCTGAAAATACACCGGCTGAATTGATCATGGCATTGAAAGCCATTTTGTAACCGGGGTTCATTTTTGTTACAGCTTTAAATGCCTCAGAAGCCTGATCCGCCATTCCCAATTCCTGGAAAAGCTGTGCTTCAATATATTTCAGTCTGGCTTTATTTCTTTTAAAGACTGTTTTTTTTATGGCAATATCCAGAAATTTGATGGCTTCGTTGTAATCCTGTTGCCTGATGTAATAGTCGGCAGTGGCAATCGCCAGGTCTTTTTCAAATTTTTTCGGAAATGCATCATCGGCCTGAACAGTTTGAATAACTTCCGATGCTTCGGCAAATCTTTCGAGCTCTGTATAACTTCTGATCAGCCAGACCTGCGCCTCTGCAGCAGTTTCTTCTTTAGGATATTTACGCACCAGAAAACCAAAATTGTCGATGGCTGCCGAAAAGTTGTGCTGGTAAAAATAGGCTTTCCCCATCAACAGGTAACTGTCGTCAACCCATTTATTGAACTCTTCCTGGCTGGCAAATTCCTGGTACTTACGCGAACCGCCACCCTTTTTCCTTTTAGGTTTTTTGGTGATGGAATGTATTTCGATGAGTTTAGAACATTTGATAATGGCCGTTTCCATGTCCGATTTTACCATTTCACCGGCCGACGGAACACTCGATTTATAAATAGGGAGAATCCTTGTAAAATCGTCATCAATCCTGGTTTCAATAGTTTCAACACCTTTTTTTACACTTTCGTTGGCATTAAAATAGATATTGTATTTTGAGTTGACGTTGTGAAATGTGCGTGAAGCACGGGTGTTTTTTTCGGTTGAACAACCGGCAAAAACCCAGACAAGAAACAAAAATATAGTAGTATGTTGTAAAAACCTCTTCAAGCAGTAATAATATAAGCCTTTTAATAAACTCACTTTTTACCGGAATATTGTTTGTTTTTCAGGCAATCTGTGAATTTTGGAAGGCACAAAAATAAGAAAAAAAGGATGGCAACCGTTTTCCGCATTACCATCCTTTTATCTGAGATTTTACTTTTAGAATTTTCCGTTTTCGTCAGGAAATTAACTAAGCCGGTTTTTCAAATAGCGGGGCGGGTGTCAGGGGCGTTCTTGCCCCCGGGTTAATCTCGCCTCAGGCGAGACGGGGTTATTCAGATTTAGCCCTTTCAGGGCTTTGCTCCCAGACAGTTGCACCATTCCACTTTTTTATCATTTCCTTCGGACTCCGGTTTCTTGTCTCCGATCTTCGGTTTTTCTTCCACATTCACGCATTCACGCAATCATGTATTTTCTTCCGACTTCGGTCTTCTGACTTCCGGCTTTTTTCTACTTCCTCGAAATCTTTACTTTTTTAGTCGGTGCAAGCTGGATGTTGCGGATATGAACCCGGTGCATCACGTTTTTGGCCACTTCGGCAAAAGCTTCTCCAGTTAAGGAGTGTGGGTCGGAAGCCACGGGTGTTCCATAATCGCCGCCTTCGCGGATACTTTGCACAATTGGTATTTGCCCTAAAAATGTCAGTCCCAGTTTTTCTGCCAGGTTTTTTCCTCCGTCTTTACCGAATATGAAGTATTTATTTTCAGGCAATTCTGCCGGTGTAAACCAAGCCATATTTTCTACCAGACCCAACACCGGTACATCGATTGATTTGCTCTGGAACATGCTGGTTCCGCGGATTACATCGGCCAGCGCCACATCCTGCGGTGTGGTTACAATCACTGCCCCGGTTACCGGAACCGATTGCACCAGAGTAAGGTGAATATCGCTGGTTCCGGGTGGCAGGTCGATCAACAGGTAGTCTAGTTCGCCCCAGTTACCTTCCGAAATCAACTGTTTCAAAGCATTTGAAGCCATCGGGCCACGCCAGATAATAGCACTTTCCGGATCCACAAAAAAGCCAACCGAAAGAAATTTAACCCCGAATTTTTCAAGCGGCTCTATCATTTCGCGGTCGCCGATTTTTACACCTGCCGGGCGGTCACTTTCTGCCCCAAACATTTTGGGGATTGACGGGCCAAAAATATCAGCATCGAGTAAGCCCACTTTTTTGCCGGCGTTGGCCAGTGCCACGGCCAGGTTCACCGAAACGGTTGATTTTCCCACGCCGCCTTTTCCCGAAGCCACCGCCACAATGTTTTTCACGTTGGGCAAAACCGGGCGTTCCATGTCGTGGATAAACTTCACGGCAATGTTGTCTTCAATCTCCACCTCTTCGCCAACGTATTTTTTAATGGCTTCTTCGCATTCCAAAATCAGCGTTTCAATATTTGGGTCGTCGCTTTTCTGGAAGACCAGCGAAAAACTCACCCGGTTTCCGGCAATGCGGATTTCCTGGGGCATTTCGAGGGTTACAATATCTTCTTCGCTGCCCGGATATTTTACGGTTCTGAGTGCATCTGTAATATTTTTGGGGACGATGAGTTTACGTGGTATATCTGACATCTTGTTTTGATTATATGTTTAATTGGCGGCAAAATTAGCAATTAATAAATACTTTTTTGTATGAAATGTTACAGAATGGATTATTCCAGTTCTTTTGCCGGGTCCCAAAAGCGCTCTTTAAAATTTAGCATTCGTTCGTCTTCGTCGAAGAGCAGGCCTTCGTTTTCGAGGAGTTCGCGCATGCCATTGGGCGTGTCGAAATGGTGTTTGCCGGTGAGCAGCCCGTTGCGGTTTACCACGCGGTGCGCCGGAATAAATTCAGGGCTGTGGTGCGAGGCATTCATGGCCCAGCCCACCATCCGTGAGGCTCCCGGCGAACCCAGGTAGGCCGCAATGGCGCCGTAAGAAGTCACTCTTCCTGGTGGAATGAGTTTTACCACTTCGTAAACCTGGCTGAAAAAATCGGACATCTCTGTTAGATTATTAGATTTTAGTAGTGAGTAATGAGACAAAGAAATGAATTCCCGATGAAATTTTAAGGAGATGATGAAATAACAATTTATTCTCTCATTTCTCTTGTTTTCTGAGATTAGCTTTTCAATCTGCGGGCCGGGGATTTTAGGGGCATTCCTGCCCCGGGTTGAAACCCGGGGTTATTCAAATTTAACCCCTCCGGGGTTACTGCCAGTGCCAGTTCCATGCTCATCAATCATTGTGGCTTCCTGCTGGCCTTTGGCTTTTTGCTGGTTGCTGCCTACTGCTGCTCCCTACTACTACCAACTGCCGCTGTCATCCTCTTTACTCGGTACTTGCGACTCAAATCTCAGTACTATTCTTACAAGTCTCTCGCGCTGCGGCCAAAACTGCGATATTCGTCGCGCTCAATTTCAACTTCAGGCTCTTTTATTTCTTCGTTATGAAGTCTGAAAGCAATGTATTTGATTTTGATGCCGCGATCGAGCCACTGTTTTTCGTAGAATGTTTTTATCTGCAGCAGGTCGTTCAGGTATTCCGAATCGTACAAATCCGGTGTTTCGGCAATGATTTCAAACTGGTTAAAATGAACCAGTTCGCGGGTGTACGAAAACTGAAAATTGCTGTCGGTTTTAAGGTGGATAATTCCACCAGGCTGCAAAATCCGGCGGTATCTATCGAGAAAATAAGAAGAAGTAAGGCGGCGGCTTGTTTTTTTCATTTGCGGGTCAGGGAAAGTAAGCCATATTTCAGCCACTTCTTCGGGTGAAAAAAAACGGTCGATTGCTTCGATGTTGGTTCGAAGAAACGCTGCATTTTTCAGGTTTTTTACGATTGCCTGTTTGGCCCCGGTGAACATTCGCGCACCTTTTATATCAACGCCAATGAAATTGATTTCCGTATATTTTTCAGCCAGTTGAACGGTGTACTCCCCTTTTCCGCATCCCAATTCCAAAATGACCGGATTCTTGTTACCAAAAATTTTTTCGGCCCAGCAACCTTTTAAATAAAAATCTTCGTCGTTTAATTGCCTGAGCGGAACCTGAATCACATTCTGAAAATGCTCCATTTCGGCAAATTTTGCAAGTTTGTTTTTACTCACAGCAAAAAACTTTTGTTGATTATTCAGATTGAAACAATAACACAGAGCTGTTTATTGTTGTTCGATTTTGATTCCCACATCCGAAATACCTTCGAGAATTTTTCCGCGCATTCCGTGTTGAATTTGAATTTCGTAAACTCCGGTTTTCGGGAAATAAACACTGCCCTTGTAAAGATTTTCGGTGGTTTTGAACCCGCCAAATCCGGAGCCCAGCCACTTTCCAGCCGGGTCAGCCAGTGTAATTTCAAAAGTGTCGGTAACGGTGGTGTCACCTGGTTGCGTAATTTTTACAAACAGCCAGAGATTGCTGTATTTGTAATCAATATCATTTCGCACATTGATAAAAAAACGGTGCATTTTCAGCGTGTCGGTAACAGGGACCTCAAATTTCAGGAGCGAATCTTTGTTCCAGGTTGTGTTGGCGATTGGGGTGAAATTATTATAAATCACCTTTTTATCGCATGACGAAAAAAGGGCGATCAATATGATTAGCAGGGCAATATTAAAAAGTGAATTTTTCATTTCTGGTTCTGACCTGAACGACGTTGTACATTTCTGTGAATATTGCGTTTCTTTTTCCGGTTAGCACCTTTGGGTTGGTCAAAACGGGTAAGATCTCCCTGTTCAACAACATTGTGGAATGTATCGGGTTCTTTTTCCTTGTTCATAACCGGTGCATCTTCTTTTCCCATCAGTTTTGCAGGTTTTGCGCCCCTGCGGTTCATTTTCTGAATTTCTGTAACCCTTGCAACGGGTACATAAACCTGGTCAGATGGTGTATTCCCATGTTTGATGTATAGATACACACCTCTGAAAACATCGGCTTTCAGGTAGAAAAATGTTCCTGCTTCGGTTTCGAGCGGAATATTCGTTGGAGGAAAATTTCTTTGTGCATCAACATATGAAGCCAGTTCGAAATTGAGACAACATTTCAGTTTGGCACACTGCCCGGCTAATTTCTGTGGATTGGGCGAAATATCCTGGTAACGTGCGGCATTGGTTGAAACCGAAATAAAATTGTGCATCCAGGTCGAGCAGCAGATTTCGCGTCCACAAGGCCCAATTCCGCCAATTCGCCCTGCTTCCTGCCTCGCCCCGATTTGTTTCATTTCGATGCGGATGTGGAAAGTTTCGGCCAAAACTTTGATGAGTTGTCTGAAATCCACACGGTCGTCGGCAATGTAATAGAAAATGGCTTTTGTTTTATCGCCCTGGTATTCCACGTCGCCGATTTTCATGTTCAAATTCAGTTCCGCAGTAATCTGTCGCGATTTGATCATCGTTTCGTGTTCCAACGCAATGGCTTCTTTCCATTTGTCAATATCGGTGGGTTTTGCAAGGCGGTAAATTTTTCTGAGTTCGCCATTCACAAGCGTTGGTTTGTGCTTTTTCATCTGCAACTCAACCAGCGGTCCCACCAGCGAAACAATGCCGATATCATGCCCCGGGCTGCTTTCAACAGCCACCAGGTCACCGGTTTTAATGCTCAGGTTGTTTGAATTCTGGTAATAATCTTTTCGTGTGTTTTTAAACCTGACTTCAACCACATTGTGCAACTGCAATGGCGACTGTACATCATTCAGCCAGTCGTTTACATGAAGTTTTGCACAACAACCATGTTTTGTTTTACAATAACCCCTGTCAATGGTATCGATATCCTGATCGTGCATAGATTCAAATTGAAAGTCGGGAAACAATGTCTCCGGAATGCAAAAGTAATGATTAAATGCAATTTGCCGATTGATTGGCCATTTTTTAAAAAGAGTCTGAATAGCAGAATCTGATTTTGGATAACCGGATTCTGATTCACGATATGTTGATTCTGGATTTCAAATTGTAAATGGTAAATCAGTAAATGGTAAATTTCTTTGATTTCAGTCTTCGGTCTTCGGTCTCCTGTCTCCCGACTTTCTTCTACTTCTTAATCAACCTCACCATTCTCAGTGCCGTGTCAAGAAATATAATCCGGGGCTGCCCGTTCCAGGCAATTTGTTTTGTGGCGGTTTCAAATTCGTTATAAAGCTGAATCACATTCTGTTCGTTAATAAACGGCGCAAATTGTTTTCCCCAGTTTTTTTCCTCTTCATTGAGGTAAACCATTTCACTTTTGTTAAAATTCATCATAAAATATTCGCGCACAAGTCTTGAGGCAAACGAAAAAAATGCTTTTTGTTTATCACGTCCGATTGTTGCCATTTCATTTGCCCATTCCATTTGTGCCAGCACTTCGCGTTTGTACGCCTGTCTCATCATTTCCTGAAATTTTCGGAAATAAAATTGTTCGTCTTCATTCGGAATAACATATTCCCGGGCTTTGATAAAATTTCCCCCTGCAAGCCTGATTGCATCACTGATTTGTGACGGGTCGGCATCTTCAAGCGTTTGAAGTGCCAGCCGCATCGATTCATCGTCGATAAATGGAAATTTTACCGGCTGCGTTCTCGAACGAATGGTGCCAATCACAGCTTCTTCGTCTTCTGTAATCAGTATAAAAAGTGTTTTACTCGGCGGTTCTTCAATGATTTTCAGTAGCTTGTTCGCACATTGGTTGTTCATTTTTTCAGGTAACCAGATAATCATGGTTTTGTACTCCGCCTCAAACGATTTCAGGTTCAGCTTCCGGTAAACCACGTCGCTTTCGCGTTCGTAAATCATTCCCTGGGCATTTCCGGCTTCAATATAATCGAGCCAGTCGCTGAATGAAAAATACGGACTCGCCAAAACCTTTTCCCGCCACTCAGTAATAAAATCATCGCTGATGGGTTTGCTGTTTTTGGAAGAATTATAAATCGGAAAAACAAAATGCAGGTCGGGGTGAGCCAGTTTGTTGTATTTATGGCACGATGGGCAAACACCACACGAGTCGGTGGCCGAACGGTTGCTGCACGAAATGAATTGTGCATAAGCAATCGCCATCGCCAGCTTTCCTGTTCCCGACGGACCTGCAAACAAGAGTGCATGACTGACACGCTCATCATGAACCGATTGAATCAACCGCCTTTTAATACCTTCCTGTCCTATTACATCTCTGAAAAACATGAGCCCAAAAATAGCGTTTTAAAAACTGAAATTACAAGCTCCCGATAACTAAAAAGAAAAGATGAATTTTGATTTTGGATACTGGATTCTGGATGAGGAATTGTGATTGTTGGAGATTTGGATTCTGGATGTGATAGAATGAGATTGATAGAAATTGATTGTAATTTGGATTTTGTAATTTGAGCTTTGTAGTTTGAAACCCTGATTGGGAATTTCTGTCAACCCGAAACCTGCAACCCGGATCTTTATCAAGTTACCTGAACATTAAATTCTTTTAAGGTGAAATTGGGGCACTGTTTCGCAAAAATTAATTTTTTATCTTTGGTTGATTTTCTGAAAACCAAATAAATAGAATAACATGCAAACGATTAGCACTTACAATTTTAAAGGGAAAAAAGCCTTGATCCGCGTTGATTTCAACGTGCCACTCAACGAAAATTTCGAAATAACCGACGACACACGCATTGTTGCAGCAATTCCAACCATCAAAAAAATTATTGCTGATGGTGGTTCACCCATCATCATGTCACATTTTGGCCGCCCGAAAGATGGCCCGAATCCAAAATATTCGATGTGCCACCTGGTAGGCCATTTCAGCAAATTGCTGGGTCAGGAAGTAAAACTGGCTCCCGATTGTATCGGTGCTGAAGTTCAGGCAATGGCTGCCGACCTGAAACCGGGTGAAGTGTTGTTGCTCGAAAACCTGCGCTTCCACAAGGAAGAAGAAAAAGGCGACGAAGCTTTTGCAGGTGAACTGGCAAAACTGGGCGATTGCTGGGTGAACGATGCTTTCGGAACTGCACACCGTGCACACGCTTCAACAGCTGTGATGGCAAAATTCTTCCCGAACGACAAAATGTTTGGTTACCTGGTTGAAAGCGAAGTGGAAAGTCTTGATAAAGTGGTTTCAAAACCCGTTCGCCCGATGACAGCAATCATGGGTGGTGCAAAAGTTTCCACAAAAATCACCATCATCGAAAATATGCTCAGCAAAGTGGATAACCTGATTCTGGGTGGTGGTATGACTTTTACGTTTGTGAAAGCCAACGGCGGTAACATTGGCAACTCGCTGGTGGAAGACGATTTCCTGGAAATGGCACTGAACATTCAGAAAATGGCTAAAGAAAAAGGCGTTAACCTTGTATTAGCGACCGATGTGGTGGCTGCCGACGCTTTCAGCGAAGAAGCCAACACACAGGTGGTTCCGGCCAACGCTATTCCGGATGGATGGATGGGTTTGGATGCCGGTCCTGAAAGTATTGCCAGATTCAAGGAAGTAATCGAAAACTCGGGAACCATTCTTTGGAACGGTCCGGTGGGTGTTTTCGAAATGGAAAAATTTGCAGTGGGCACAAAAGCAGTGGGTGGTGCAATTGTTAACGCAACCAAAAAAGGCGCTTTCTCGCTGGTTGGTGGTGGCGACTCGGTAGCTGCGGTGAATAAATTTGGCATTGCCGACGGTGTTTCTTACATCTCAACAGCCGGTGGCGCCATGCTCGAAACGCTGGAAGGCAAAGTACTTCCGGGAATCGCTGCTGTAAGAGGAGAATAACGCCCCTCCCTGACCCTCCCCTCAAGGGAGGGAAATTAAAAAGACAAACATGAAAAATTGATAAACCCGGGGTTGTGGCTCCGGGTTTTTATTTGTATAAAATTCACATTTGACGAGACCTTATTTTCTGTTCTCAAACCATAATAGTAAATTCACCAGCAGAAATCAAAAACCTTATTCCGATGAAATCAAAATCACTGCTTGTTGACGAACAGTTTTCAAAATTCAATTGTGCACAAACTATATTCAGTCTTTTTGCACCGGATTTAGGTATCGATGAAAAAACTGCGCTGAAAATTGCCAGCGGGTTTGGTGGCGGAATGGCCTGTGCCGAAACCTGTGGCGCTGTTACCGGCGCGTATATGGTAATTGGCATGAAACACGGACACGCAACCCCAAACCCCGATGAAAAAGCCAACACCAAAATGATGGTGAAAAAATTCAACGAAAAGTTTAAAGAAGCGCACGGAAGCCTGATTTGCAAACAACTTACGGGTTTCGATATTTCAACTCCCGAAGGAAGTGCGGCGGCGATTGAATCCGGCGTTTTTGAAACCCATTGTCCTGCTTTTATTAAAACCTCCTGCCGGATTATTGAAACTGATTTCTGAAACTATTTAACTCAATTTGTGTTTAACAGTTTAGTAGAAACTTTAAAACAAAATTATATGAAATGTAATGTGGGTTCAGTTGACCGGTTAATCAGAATTATTCTGGGTCTTGTGATTGCAATTGCGGGTGTTATGTACGACAGCTGGTGGGGTTTGATTGGTATTGTGCCGATCGCAACCGGATTGTTTAGTTTCTGTCCTTTGTATCTTCCGTTTAATCTTTCTACACGGAAAAATGAGGCATAATTAACCGGGGAAAATTTGTAACTGATTTTCCCCGGTTTGATTTTTGGCCCGATGAATCCCCGAAAATATTCAGCTTTAAAGCATAAATTTTTACTTTTGGCGTTATTGATTTCAACGACATATTCATATAAATCAACTTAAACTCGAAAATGAAGAAATGTATTATTCTCGCCGTGTTGGCTGGTTTTTTAACCTGGGGTTGCAGTGAAAGCGGACCTGATCTGATGATCAAAAAAGAAATAAACGAAAACTGGCAATTCAGTCAGTCCGGAAAAAATGAATGGCTGCCGGCTAAAGTACCGGGCACAGTTCACACCGACATGATGACCAATGGAAAAATTGAAGATCCGTTTTACCGCCTCAATGAACGCGATGTTCAATGGATTGATAAAACTGACTGGGAGTACAAAACCTCCTTTTTTGTTGATGCAGCCATTTTAAATAAAGAGGTTGCCGAACTTGAATTTGAAGGGCTGGATACCTATGCTGAAGTTTCGGTAAACGGAAATGTGGTGCTTAACGCCGATAATATGTTTCGTACCTGGAAAGCCGATGTGAAAAAGTACCTTAAAGAAGGTGACAACGAATTGCATATAGTTTTGCGATCGCCTATTACCGAAGGCATTAAAAAATACGATGCGCAGGGTTTTGAAATTCCGGTTTCGGATAACGATCTGGCAGTAATCGGGCAGGTGGAAGGCAATAAAAAAGTGAGTGTTTACACCCGCAAAGCCGGTTATCATTTTGGCTGGGACTGGGGCCCGCGGCTTGTTACCAGCGGAATCTGGCGGCCAGTGACTTTAAAAGCCTGGGACAGGGCTAAAATTGAAGACCTGCAGATTGTTCAGAATTCGGTAAACGAAGAAAAGGCCACGTTAACAGCGGTTTTCGAAGTAAATGGGGTGGTTGACGGAGCCGCACATATTGCAGTTTTGAATGACGGGAAAATGCTCGCCAACAAAAAAATAGAACTGAAAAAGGGCGTTGAAAAATATACACTCGATTTTGAAATACTCAATCCGCAATTGTGGTGGACGAATGGTTTGGGCGAACCTAACCTGTATAACATCACCGGCGAAATCAACGTGGGTGGTGGAGTTGACTCCAAAACTGACAGAATCGGGATTCGCACACTCGAGCTGGTGCGCGAAAAAGATGCCGATGGTACTTCATTTTATTTCAAACTGAATGGCCACCCGGTGTTTATGAAAGGCGCCAACTACATTCCAAATGATGTTTTTCTGCCGCGCGTAACCGAAGAAAACTACCGCAAAGTGGTAGAAACCGCCAGAATCTCGAACAACAACATGCTCAGGATCTGGGGTGGTGGCGTTTACGAAGACGATAAATTTTATGATTTGTGCGACGAAGCCGGGATTCTTATCTGGCAGGATTTTATGTTTGCCTGCGCCATGTTTCCGGGCGATGAGGCTTTTCTGGATAATGTAAAACACGAAGCCATCGACAATGTAAAACGCCTGCGCAACCATCCGAGCATGGCATTGTGGTGTGGCAACAACGAAATTCTGGCTGCCTGGAAAGGATGGGGCTGGGAGAAAGCCGAAATGGAGAAAAACCCCGAAAATGCTGCAAAAATCTGGAAAGCTTACGAAGATATTTTTCATAAAGTACTGGCCGATGTTGTGGCTGAGTACGACCCGCAACGCAGTTACTGGAGTTCTAGTCCGTCATCGGGCCCGGGAATTCCTGCCGACCTGAAAAACGGCGACGAACATTACTGGATGGTTTGGTGGGGAAAAGCTCCTTTTCAGACTTATGCCACACATCTGCCGCGGTTTATGAGCGAATACGGTTTTCAGTCATTCCCCGAAATTGCCACAGTTCGCAAATATGCTTTGCCTGAAGATTACGATATTTTCTCGGAAGTGATGAAATCTCACCAGCGCTCGTCAATCGGCAACGGAACCATCGAATTTTATATGTTGCAGGAATACAACAAACCAAAGGATTTTGAGTCGTTTTTGTATGTAAACCATGTTTTACAGGCCGAAGGAATTAAATTCGGGTTGGAAGGACACCGACGTGCGATGCCTTTCTGTATGGGAAGTTTGTACTGGCAGATAAACGATTGCTGGCCGGTGGCTTCGTGGAGTTCGACTGATTACTATCAGAAATGGAAAGCGCTGCAATACTACGTGAAAAAGGGTTTTGAGCCGGTTTTAGTGAGTCCGTTTACCCAAAGTGACACATTGAAAGTGGATGTAATTAACGACAGGCTTGAACCGATCAATGCCGAATTGAAACTAAAACTGATGGATTTCGGTGGAAAAGTTGTTTGGGAAAACAGCAAACAGATAACTGTTCCTGCCAATACCAACACCAATTTCTTCGAAGTAAACAAAACTGCTTTTCTTGCTGAAAACGGCAACCTGACCGACCAGGTTGTTCTGGTTTGCGAACTGGTGGAGAACGAAAATGTGATTTCGAAAAACAGTTTATTCTTCAAACCGTTTAAGGAACTGAAAATTGAAAAACCACAGGTTTCATTTGAAATTACCGGTGCCGCCGGGGGTTTTGATATTACAGTGAAAACCGACAAATTAGCCAAAAATGTGTATTTGCAGATTGGTGATGAGGAAGGATTTTTCTCAGACAATTATTTCGATTTGTTGCCGGGTGAATCTGTTACAATACATCTTCAGTCTGAATTATCGGAAGAAAAGCTGAAAGAGGTTCTTACACTCAGAACACTGGACAGTGCATTTTAAAAAATAAAAAGCAGCAGGATTTTTAACCTGCTGCTACTTGAACTAAATGACGAAATTTCCCGTTCTTAGTTTATCGAAAGGCTAATTATAGGTATTAAATTTACAGGAAACAGAAAAACAATGAGAATCACACTTTTTATAATTATGCTGTTTTGTTATTCGGTAACATCAGCAAAACCAGTATCAAAAGCCAGGCTGACGTTGGAAAACGGAACTGGCAACACCTTGATTGCTTACCAGTTAACCGGAGAAACGGGTTCGGCTGTTTTCGGATTTCTGGATCCGGGATATTACCAGTTGCTGGTTGAATTTCCGCAACAGGAAGGAAAGTACATAAAAGATAGTTCGAAACACACAACGCTTACCAAAGTGACTTACAACGGTAAAAAACGGATTTACTATTACCAGGGACTGGAAGGTTATTTTGCAGTAACACTGAGTGGATTGAAAAAAATGAACAAAGAATCCGTTCAGGCAGTATTCAGGGAAAGGTATAAGGAAGACAAATTGCAGATTTTGATGGCACAGTTTGAGGCTGCTAAAAAGGGGGCTTCAATTTCTGTTACTGTCGAAGCTATTACAGCAGCGCAGTTTAAAAAGGCTACCGACAAACTGGGCAGCGACATTTCAACGATTTCAATACAGGGAGTAAAATAAAGAAACCCGGAATTGCTTCCGGGTTTCTCATTTTTTGTCTGTACAAGTATTAAGATTTGATTAGTCCTAATTTTTCCCCAACCCTGATAAATGCCTCAACTGCTTTATCAATCTGTTCGGGCGTATGTGCTGCTGAAAGCTGAACCCTGATACGCGCTTTTCCGCGTGGTACAACCGGAAAAACAAAGCCAATCACATAAACACCTTCTTTCAGCAGTTCATCGGCAAATTTTACCGCCAGCGGGGCATCGTAAATCATTACCGGAACAATGGCAGTATTCCCTTTTACCAGGTCGAACCCGGCAGCTTCCATTTTGGTGCGGAAATGCACGGCGTTGGCCATCGTTTTTGCAGGCAGTTCGCTGCCTGAAGAAAGCATGTCGATCACTTTCAGTGTGGCTCCCACGGTTGCAGGTGCCAGTGTATTCGAAAACAAATAGGGGCGCGAACGCTGGCGCAGCATCTCAATAATTTCTTTCCGGCCCGAAGTGCAACCACCGTTTCCACCGCCCATCGCTTTGCCAAAAGTGGTGGTAATGATGTCTATTTTTCCCATCAATCCATAATATTCGGCAGTTCCGCGACCCGTTTTGCCAATGTAACCGGTGGCGTGCGAATCGTCAACCATTACAAGGGCATCATATTTTTCAGCTAATTCAACAATCTGCGGCAGCGGGGCAATGTCGCCATCCATCGAAAAAACACCATCGGTAACCACCAGCCTGTATTTCAGGTGCTGCGAGTCTTTCAGACATTGTTCCAACTCTTCCATGTTGGCATGTTTGTATCGGAAGCGTTCTGCTTTACAAAGCCGCACCCCGTCGATAATAGATGCATGATTCAGTTCATCTGAAATAATCGCCGAATCTTCGCCCAGCAGCGGTTCAAAAACACCGCCGTTGGCATCAAAAGCAGCACAATACAAAATGGTGTCTTCGGTTCCGAGGAATTCAGAAACTTTTTGTTCCAGCTCTTTGTGAATCTGCTGTGTTCCGCAGATAAACCGCACCGATGAAAGTCCGAAGCCCCAGTCATTCATAATATTTTGGGCAGCTTTGATTACTTCGGGGTGGTTGGCCAGACCGAGGTAATTGTTGGCGCAAAAGTTCAGTACTTCTTTGCCATCGCCCACCGTAATCTTCGAGCTCTGCGACGAAGTAATGATGCGTTCGGTTTTATACAAACCTTGCTGTTTCAGTTCTTCGAGCGTATTTTGCAGATCGGTTTTAATTTTTCCGTACATAACTGGAAGATTAGAATGTTAGAATTTCAGTATATCAGAATGGGAGCAAAATAAGTAATTCAACAGTAAAAAATTGGTGATAAAAGGCAGAGTTAATTTAAAAAATGAGACTCTGTTATTGTCAGCTTTCCTGTCTCCTTTGCCTTCGTCTCAGCCTAATCTTCTTCATTTTCTTCTATCTTTGCACCGTTTTTAATTTTTATTTCAATGAATCAGTCGAAAGTAAGAGTACGTTTTGCACCAAGTCCAACGGGACCACTGCACATGGGCGGCGTGCGTACAGCTTTGTTTAACTACCTGTTTGCCAAAAAACATGGCGGCGATTTTCTTTTGCGTATCGAGGATACCGACCAGAACCGTTTTGTTCCGGGTGCAGAGGAGTACATTATCGAAAGTCTGAAATGGTGTGGACTACATTTCGACGAAGGTCCGGGTGTGGGCGGAAATTACGGTCCGTACCGGCAAAGCGAACGCAAATCGTTGTATAAACAATACGCCGATCAGTTGCTCGAATCGGGCTGGGCTTACTATGCTTTCGACACTCCCGAAGAACTGGAAAAACTGCGGTTGGATGCCGAACAGAAAGGCGAGGTTTTTTCGTATGGAATACAGACCCGCGGCGCACTTTGCAACTCACTTACTTTATCAAAGGAAGAAGTTACGGCAAAACTGCAAGCAGGTGAACATTTTGTGGTGAGGTTTAAAATGCCTGAAAATACCGATGTTACTGAAAATGATATTATCCGTGGCGAAGTAACTTTTAATACCTCGGTGCTCGACGACAAAGTGATTTACAAGTGGGATGGAATGCCAACTTATCATTTGGCAAATGTTGTTGATGATCATTTGATGGAAATCACGCACGTCATCCGTGGAGAAGAATGGCTTTCGTCGATGCCACTGCATGTCTTGTTGTATCGTGCTTTGGGCTGGGAAACACGGCCGCGGTTTGCCCATTTGCCGCTGATTCTGAAACCGGTGGGCAAAGGAAAACTCAGCAAACGCGATGGCGACAAAATGGGATTTCCGGTTTTCCCGCTTTTGTGGAACGACCCGGCCTCGGGCGAAGTTTTTCATGGGTACCGCGAAGACGGCTATTTCCCCGAAGCATTTATCAACCTGCTGGCCTTGCTGGGCTGGAATCCGGGAACCGAACAGGAAATATTTTCAACCGAAGAACTGGCGCAGATTTTCAGTCTCGAAAGGGTGGTGAAATCGGGTTCGCGGTTTGATCCTGAAAAAGCAAAATGGTTCAACCGGCACTATTTTCAGCAAAAGAGTGTTGAGGAGCTGGCCGGTTTATTCAAACCGGTTCTTGAGCAAAAAGATGTGAAGGCAGACGATCAGAAAATTGAAAAAGTAGTGTCCGAAATTAAGGAACGCTGTGGTTTTGTTTCAGAATTGTGGGAACAGAGTTACTATTTCTTTGTAATTCCTGAAACCTATGATGCCAAAACCATCGAAAAGCGCTGGATGCCCGAAACTGCGGGACAACTGACAGAAATCAGTGGTGTGTTTAATGGCGTTGGAAACTGGGAGCAGGCGAGTATCAAGGAAGCCTTTTCAGAGTTTATGAATAGCAGGGGCTGGAATTTTGGTGCAATTATGAATCCGCTGCGTTTGTGCCTGGTTGGTGGAAATGTAGGGCCTGATTTATTCAAAATCTGCGAAATTCTGGGAAAAGAAGAAACCATTGCAAGAATTCAAATTGCCATTGAAAAAATAGGGAAATAGATTTCTGTTTCAGGAAGTTTATTTTCTACTATTATTTATCCATGAAAATTTAAAATCCAATTTTAAATTTTCATGGATAAATGATTTAGCAGCGCAACAAAAAATTCAGATTCAAATTTTTAAGGTACTGTATTTCAGATTTTTCTGAAATAGTAACTTGTTTTTTCTGCCTTGGAATCGTAATTAAAAACTTCTCCGTCCCGGTATTTGTAAAACAGCGAAAGCAGCCCGATGTCTCCGGCGCAAAAAAGACTGTGGGCACTCATCACAAAAATCAGGAAATAAAAGACCGGAAGATTAAAAAATAACATGATTCCGATTAAAGTTACCAGCTTTACCACTACTAACGGAGCCAGCGCAATAAAAGCAAATTGACGGCGATTGATAACAAACCGGTCGGCTTCGGCATAAAAAATAAATTTCCGGAGGTACCCTCCAAACGAAACCTTGGGTGCACCAGCCAGTTTTAAAGCCAATCCATGAATCAACTCATGAATAACAACCAAAATAGTTAAACTGAAAACAAGTGCAGCAGCAGTGTAAATAAGTTCATTTGCTGTGTATTTAAATGCCAGAAAAACCGACCTGACCAGAAAAAATGCACCAACTGCAATCATGGCAACCTGGTAGTACATATAGTAC
>CAZXVT010000008.1:4293-53732 GCA_964644015.1 uncultured Maribellus sp. | reverse complement strand
GGGGATAACGATAAATGATACAATCGGTTTCTTTTTCGAGTTTGGCGGCTGCATAGTTTTTTTCATTTTCTGCAATACCCGGAAAAACAAAATCTTCAATTCCGCCGATTAAACAGGCTGTTGTAACTGATTCGCGGATTTGTGCTATTTTTGAAATTTTTGGAAACATACCTTCAGTTTTAAAGCAAAAGTAAAACATTAAAACCGATCGGGTGTTTATCAAAACCGAACAAAACAGCATGAATACTGACAAAATATTGTTGAAAGCTTTGCAACTGGAACCGGTTTCAGTGGAGGAAGGCCTTTTTATTTATAATAACGTTCCTACAACCGAACTGATGCTGGTTGCCCATGAATGCCGGCAAAAACAGGTTCCGGGGAATAAAGTGGGTTGGATTATCGACAGAAATGTGAACATTACCAATGTTTGTATTTCGGGTTGCAAATTCTGTAATTTTCATTGTAAAATTAACGAAGAGGCTCAATACATCACCACTATTGACGAGTATTGTAAAAAGACCGAGGAGTTGATTGCCGTTGGCGGGCGACAACTTTTACTGCAGGGCGGCATGCACCCGAAACTCGGCCTTGCTTTTTACACCGATCTTTTCAGTGAACTGAAGAACCGCTACCCGAATGTAAAACTTCATGCATTGGGGCCGCCGGAAGTCGCTTTTCTGGCTAAAAAAGAACGGATGACTTTCAGGGAAGTGCTGGAGAAACTGGTGGAATCGGGATTGGAAAGCTTGCCGGGAGCGGGTGCCGAAATTTTGTCGGACAGGGTACGCAAAACCATTTCGCCCGGAAAATGCAACACAAAAGACTGGCTCGATGTAATGCGTGAGGCTCATAAAATGAACCTTGTCACATCAGCCACCATGATGTTCGGACATATTGAAACCAAACAAGAGCGTATTGAACATCTTGCCCTGCTACGTGGTGTTCAGGCTGAAAAGCCGGAAGGAAATCACGGTTTTGTAACTTTTGTTCCGTGGCCGTTTATGGATGAGGGAACTGTTTTGCAAAAAGAGGGAATCAGGAATGAAACCACTGCCAATGACTATCTCCGGTTGGTGGCCATCAGCCGGATTATGCTGAACAATGTAAAAAACCTGCAGGCTTCATGGCTGACTGTCGGAGCAGCCACCGGACAGCTTTGTTTGCATGGTGGCGCCAATGATCTGGGCTCGATAATGATGGAAGAAAACGTGGTTTCGGCAGCTGGTGCACAGTATAAACTGGATGCGATTGGAATTCAGCAGGCAATTATTGACGCAGGCTTTGAACCACAATACCGAAACCAGGCTTACGAACCGGATGTTTTGCTTGTTTAATTTACAGAACGTATTTCCGGTTGATATAATTTACAAGGTTTGTCATTTGCAAAACCTCGAAACCATGTAAAAGATAGCTGGTGATAAATTTCTGAACCTCCGGATTTTGTTTGATGTTTGCCATAATTGTGTCCACTGCCTTTGTGTATTCTGTTTCGCGTTGTTTTTGCGTCATCAGCAGACTGTTATATTTTATGAGATAACTGAAAATATTATCGGTATAAACCTGTGAATGAATTAAACCAGGATTGGAAAAATCGAGTACTTTGAAAAAGTCATTTTTATATGATTTCAGTCTCTCCTCTTCCGTGAGATAACCATCGAGAAGGGGCAAACGCTGGTTTTTAATCACCTGCGAAACGAATAATCCGCGGCTGTCCTGCGAAGATTTCTGTACAAACATATCGCGTTCCATTTGCAATTGGTTGTACTGATTTGCCAGATCATCGAGTCTGGAAGTGTCTTTTTTCTCCCAACATTCATTCAACTTATTTTCAACTTCGCTGAGTTTTTCCATCAAACCCTTGTCTTTATTCCTGAATGTATACCAGGCAATATTTTCTTTTGAAGTGATAATTTTCAGCTTATCAACGGGCTCTTTGAAATCGGTTTCAAAAACAAGATTTTCGTTATCGAAAATAAAGTCAAACTGTTGAGGTGCTTCCTTCATCATTTTTGCGTAGGCGGTATAACCTAAAATTATACGGTAAACACCAGAGTGGCTGTTTTCCGGAAATTGAAACTTCACCGTTGCATCGGGACCGGTAACTGAAACGCTGTCGATGCGCATAAAATCGTCGCCTTTCAACGAACCCAGGATCACCTGGTCGGGGGATTGATTTTTAATTTTCAGTTCTAATCCAAAGGTTTGAGCATATAAACCCGGAGATATTAATAGCAGAAAATGAAAACAAAAAAAGTATAGGTATTTTGATTTCAGGTATTTACAGTATTTCATAACAAAAATGATTAAAGAATAAAAGTAACATTTTTGTTTTTATGGGAATAAATGTCTGTTCATTTTGGTGATAATACAACCAAAGACAAGTTGATGATAGTTTAAAAAGGCAAGTTTTTTTTGAAAAAATTTTTTCTTTTACGAAAAGCTGTTATTTTTGCAACGCTTTTCACGAAAAGCAAACGTTCATTACAGAACATAATCTCTAGTAGCTCAGTCGGTTAGAGCGGCGGACTGTTAATCCGTAGGTCGTAGGTTCAAGTCCTACCTGGAGAGCTGAAAGGACAACCAGAATTAACGAAAATGCTTGAAATCAATGAATTTCAGGCATTTTTTGTTTTCGGGTGGTGAAATTTGCGGATACTTTTGTATCCATCTGTAGCTTATTGTTCAATACTATCGGGTATTGACAATTCCTGATTTCAATTTTCACTATTTATGCAAAATTATTCCTGATTTCACAAATTTTCCATCAGTTATAATCCTGTAAATAAATGTATTGCCGTTGCGTCCCAATTCATTGTAAGTAAAACCGATGGTTTGACTTCCGGGAACTACATTAACTGTTTTCCTGCAAATAAGCTGCCCCAAAAGATTTTCAATAACTATATCTGTTTTTGAATACGTTTGAGCATCAAATTCAATTTTAAAGTTTTCGCTGAACGGGTTTGGATAAACAACCGGATTAAAACTATTCGCTTCAGCCATTTCAGGAATTGTAACAACAAACGAGGGTACTATTTTATCTATTTCCTGGTCGAGCCAGTCGATTCTGTTGCTAATCCACCTTTTCAAATAATTTACTTCGTTTGCATAAGTACCTCCAACATAATTGTTAGGCCAAACATAGGTGTTCAGAACGTTAAATTTCTCAAAGTTTCTCACCTGCGCATCTTTTAAAACATTCTGGCATGAATCGATGAAATTATTAATTGTGCTTTTGCTGATTACGTTTTCGCGTAGTTTCTCCCACCTGTATTTCAGCATGGTTTCAAAATACGGGTCTTGTCTGAACTTGTCCCACCAAAAAGGTATTTCGTACCAGTCGCCGGCACCAATACCATCCGATGCCCATCCTTTTTCGTTTCCGGCGCTGAAAAAATTGGCGTTACCGAAACAAATATTGAAATCCCAGAATGGCGACATCACAAGTTTACCTCCCTTGCTGTCCCTGTCTTTGTGAAAATAAACGCTCACCCTGTAGCCATCGAGGTTTCGGCTCAATTCGGTAATAATAAAATAGTCGATAAACGATTCAACATCAATATAAGCCCTGTATCCCAGATCCGGGTCTTTAAAATTGTTGCCATGCAGTGCGTATTCAAACTCGATAATGTGCGACCTGATATAATACTGCTGTTGAGGCGTGAGATCTTCGTATGATGGATCGACATAGGAGAATGGCACGTCAACACTTCCTGTACGTCCCATAAATGGCGAGTTCCAGCTTCCTTCCTGATCCCTGTCGATGCTGATAATGTAGCCGCCGGTCAATTTATCGCCCGAATTGTCTTCGGGTTTTAACTTTGCAATATCCACCCTGTTTTTATCGATTTTAATTTTTTCGACCAGCAAATAAACGCCCCTGTATTCCCCGTTAATCACTACTTCGGCATATTTTGTGCGCGGATGCCAACGGTCGCTCATGGCATTTCCGATGCTGTAAGCCAGCGCATTGCGCATCAGTGATTTATCGGAATACGGACCGTGCAAAACCCAATCGTTTTCGGCAGGCAGACCCAGCAACGAAACATTGTTGTTTGAGCCGTCAGGTAGCCGTGTTTCAAGTGAAAAGCTTTTCTTAGGAAACATCTGCGAGGTATTTCCCCTAATTTCGATGCCAATTAATCCGTCGTACTCATAATTTGTATCGTCGAACCTGTTTACTCCATTTGCATTATTGATGACCTGCATTTTGGCAACTATTTTTGGCTCATCAACTATTGGTTTTCCTTCGGTATTAATTTTTATGATGGGCAGGTCTGAGGCAATTTTCGAAACCGGCGCTTTGAACCAGACAGGAACTTTGCTGAAAATAATATCACTCCCTCCGATTTCGGCATTCAGAAAAACACGGGCCGACATGTCGGATGAAGTTGAACTTGTATTTAAAATATGCACAGCCAGAATATTTGTTCCGCGAATTAACAAACCCGGATAAACCATAATTCGTTCAAGTTGACCTCCCTGGTAAAGTTGTGCTTCGTGATCGACTGAAAATTCAGTATTAATTCCTGGTTTACCCGCGGGCAGATTTCCGGATCTTCCGATTTCAACTCCATTCAAATAGGCGACAAAAGCATCATCGTAATCAATATCAAGCATCAGGTTCGACACAATAACCGCGCCCGGCAAATCAAAGGTTTTGCGTAAAAACAATGATTTGGTTGCTGCAACTATGGTATTGTCATCGTTGTCGGCGTAACCAAATCCTCCTTTTCCGGTGAGCCAGTTCTGATCGTTAAAATTCAGCGCTTTCCAGTCTTCGGTTGGTTCGGTAACCGGCAGAAAATATTTAAATTCATCGGTTTCGGCGACAATACTTTCCCAGTGTGTCTGACTTCGTAATTGTAAAACGCAAAAAGTCAGTAGAATTATAAATTGAAATTTCAGCATTTTTTGTTTGTTTCTTTTTGTTGTTTAAAATTCCGCAACCACCGGCCAGCCGTCATTATCCCATTCCAGTTTTCTGATTATCAGTTTTGATCTTCCCTCATCGGCAGCATCATATCCATGAAAAACGATATAATCAATATCTTCAAAAGTGTAAGTTGAATTATGCCCCACGCCATAGCATTTTTCGTCGCCTCGCAGCAGAATCGTTCCGCCACCTGAAGCCATTGATTTTCCGTCTTTATCGATGTATGGACCAGGAATTGTTAGCGAACGGCCAACGATCATTTTATAAGTGCTGTTCACCCCTTTGCAACAATAATCGATAGAAGCAAAAAGATAGTAGTATTTGCCTTTTTTAAAAATAAACGGAGCTTCGATCGCGTTTCCACCGGCATCTTTCGGGTTGTCGTCAACGGCAGGAGGATTGATATCAGAAGAAGACTTTTTACGGGATGCAATTGTTGGTATCGAATTGATATCTTCTGCCGGAGCAGTTGCATCGCTGTTTAGTTTTACGAGTTTTAAACCATCCCAGAACGAACCAAAACTTAAATAAGGTGTTCCGTCGGCGGCAACAATCAGATTCGGGTCGATGGCATTCCAGTTGGTCTCGCCAGGAAACGACTGAATTACTTTTCCGTGGTCAATCCATTTGAATTCAGGATTGGCAGGGTCGAGGGTTTTGTTGGTGGCCAGACCGATACACGATGTATTTTTCCCGAATGCTGAAACCGAATAATAGAGGTAATATTTCCCGTTAAAAAACGAAATATCCGGAGCCCAGATATGACCTCTGAAACCGGCCACCGCTTCGACAGCCCATTGGGGCGGTTCCTGAAAAACTGGCTGCTCCCGTTTCCATTCTTTCATGTCTTTTGACGACCACACGCTGATTCCACGGCCTGTACAAAAAATATAATAAGTACCGTTATGTTTTGCCATTACCGGGTCGTGTACCGAAATATCTTGTCCGGTGGAAACCATTGTAAAAATCAGAATTGCAAGTGCTATGTTTAAAATTGATTTCACGGCATTTTTAACCAAATTACGTTTAAAGTCAGGCGAATGTTTGGGTGCAATTTGGACAAATTCGTAAAAAAAGGCAGACTGATTTTAGGATTTTTATATCACAAATTCGGCGGTATCAATCACAAAACCAAATAACTTTCAGTTCTCCTTTAGTTTCTGAAGATACTCACTCGGATTCATGCCGAACTCTTCTTTGAAACACTGCCTGAAATAACTGCTGCTGTTGATTCCGATACGATACATAATTTCAGAAATGTTATACTTGTTTGTCAGCAAAAGCTGTTCGGCAAAATTAATGCGTACTTTCCGGATAAATTCGTTGGCGGTGAGGTTGGTAAGCGCCTTTATTTTACGGTAGAGTGTTGAATGGCTCATGTTCATTTGCGTTGCAATGTACGAGATATTCAATTCCTCATCTTCGAGGTTGGCTTCAATTGCAGCCGTAAGTTTCTTCAAAAATTCTTTATCCAGCTCACCAATCGATTCATTCAGTAATTCCTGTTTCTGTTTGAATTTTGATGAACTTGAAAGTGAATATTTTTTCCTGGCATCAATAATATTCTTTACGCGGCTTTTCAGCAAATTACTGCTGAATGGTTTTGTGAGGTAGGAGTCAGCCCCCACATCGTAACCCACTTTCTGATCTTGCAGCGAGCCCTTTGCAGTTAACAGTACCACCGGAATATGACTTGTTCTTACATCCAATTTTAAAATCCTGCACATTTCAATGCCATCCATAATTGGCATCATAATATCGCTGATTACAATATCCGGAATTTCTTCACTGGCCATATCAAAACCTTCTTTTCCGTTTCGGGCTGAAATAATAGTGTATGAATCGCTGAGAGAATCATTTATATACTCAATAATTTCGGGGTCGTCATCAACAACAAGAATCACATTTTTGGCGTTTTCTTCCGATTCTTCGAGGTGAATTTCGGCCGGGAAATAATGAATGGCATCAGGATAACTATTGTTGAATAAAAACCTTACCCTGAAAGTGGAACCTTCGTTAAATCGGCTGGTTACATCTATTTCTGCTTCATGCAAATCAATCATGTTTTTTACAAGGGCAAGCCCGATACCAGTGCCTTTTAAGGGGTGCGTTGCCTTTTTAGCCTGGTAATACCTGTCGAAAATGCGGGGCAAATCTTCTTCCGAAATGCCATATCCGGTATCAGCAACAAGAATTTCGGCATAATCGATTCCGGCTTCCTGAACTTTATTTAATTCAAGCCTGATATTTCCTTTGGCAGTGTATTTAAATGCGTTCGAAATCAGGTTATCCATAATAATTGTAAGTACATCAGGATCAAAAAACATATCAATTCTGTAGTCGGGAACGACGATTTTAAAATCGATGTCTTTGTTTTTGTTCAGGTCGCGGTATTTTTCGCCAATTTCGTAAATGTAAGTTGCCAAATCGTCTTTTATAACACTTAGTTTCCTGATTTTATTTTCCGATTTTCTGAATTCGAGGAGTTGATTTACTGTTTGCAGCAACCGGTTGGCAACCCGCTGAATCATGGTAAGTTTTTTTAAATGTTCAGAATTCAGCGAATCGTCGGCAAGCAGGTCTTCAAGCGGCCCCAAAATCAAGGTCATCGGACTTCTCAGTTCGTGCGTGATGTTGGTAAAAAACCGTAGTTTTTCTTCATTTAAATCATGTTCCTGCTGGCGGCTCTTTTTTTCGAGCAACAAGTCGTTTTCGATTTTTAATTTGTTGGTATAAAACTGCATTATCAAAATGAGTATAACCAATGAAATCAAAATGTAAATCATTATCATCCAATTAGTAAGCCATATCGGTGGTTTAATATGCACTATCAAAGAGCTTACCTGGTCAGGCCATTCGCTGTTCTGAATTCTTGCTTTCAGATTAAAAACATATTTCCCGGGTTTCACATTTCTGAAAGTAACTTCAGGTTCGGAGTTAACCGGGTACCATCCGTCGTCGAGGCCTTCCATCTGGTAAATAAATTCCACTTTTTTGGCAATCGAATAGTCGAGTACATTGAAATTGATTTGAAATGAATTCTGGTAGTGTTTCAGTTCAATTTCATCATGAAATGAAACATCATCGAACTGACCGGGGTAATTTTTACTGTTTGCCACAGCAAACCCTGTAAATGCAGCAACCGGTTTGGTGATGGTCGATTTTTCGGGAATTTGGTTAAACCAGGTTGCACCGTTTTGCGAACCAAAATAAATCTTACCATCACGGGTTTTTGTAACCGAACCATTCAGGTAATCGCCAAATACAATGTCATCAACCACATCGAAATTACTGACATGCATTGTATTAATATCGATGTGGCTGATACCGTTAATTGTACTTATCCAGATTTCATTTTCAGAACTTCCTTCAACTACTGCTCTCACATTCGGTTCTGTCAGCCCCGATGATTTTCCAATCTGAATTATGTCCTTTACATTGTAGTTCCTGAACAGATACAGGTCGTTCTGCGTGGCCACCCACATCCTGTTTTTCGAATCGCGATACAAATCAAATATGGAATAAAACCTGAATTGTCCGCCAAAATCATAAAGGCGTTTGAAGTTTTTGTCGTACACAGCCAATCCGCCGCCAAGCGCTCCCACCCAGATATTTCCGTTCTCATCCTCTTCAACAACTCTTACATTGTTATCAATCAACTCCGAATTTGCCAGTGTATAAACTTTTGAGTCCCCGGTAACGATGTTATACACATACAAGCCGATGTCGGTGGAAATCCATAAATTATGTTCCGAATCTTCGTTGAAATTATAAATCGGAATATTCTCCAGGTTATCGAAACTGGAAAGTAGCTGGTAATTTTTCGATTTTTCGCTGTACCTTATAATCCTGCCGTCATCGGTACCAATCCAGATATCGTTTGCGTGATCTTTGAATACACTCAGCACACTCAATGATTTTTGGCTGATATTCAACCTGGTTATTTCCCTGATTTTTTTCCCGTCGCGGTAAATGCAAATACCACCCGAACCGTTGGCGAACCAAACATTATCATCAATATCGGTACATATTCCTATTACCGGTTTGTTGTTCAGACTGTTAACATTGTTCACCAGAGGCAGGTAATTAATCTGGTTAAAAAACGGCGCTTTTTTCGATTTGAAATTGATGCCGCTGCCATATCCGCCAATCCAGATATTACCGAATGTATCCTGAAACATGGTTTGCACCGACGGGCTTGACAAACAATCGGGAGTAACTCCAAAACCAATATGCTCAAACCTGAAAGTTTTCGGATTGGCTGAATTAATCTGGGCATTCAGTTTTAAAATGTTGATTCCGCCACCTTCTGTTCCAAACCAAAGTTCCGATTCCTGCTGTTCTATGATACTTTCAACTGAGTTGCCCGATAACGAAAACGGGTCTTCGCTATCGTGAAAAAAGTTTTGCATTTTACCGGTCTTCCTGTCAAAAAGAGCCAGCCCGTTTCGTGTGCCAATCCAGATTTGCTTTTTTGAATCGATAAACATACAGGTTACTGTATTATCGGGGAGCGAAGCCGGATCGTCAGGATCGTGCCTGTAGTTTTTGGCAGTTCCGGTTTTTGGATTGATAATGCTGAATCCTTCGGTCACATGGCCGGCAAAAACGCTTTCGTCCGATTCATACAAAACACACCAGTTGTAATTTGAACCCAGTCCCGGAGTATTTGCCACATTGTAATTGGTAAACCGGCCGGTTTCACGGTTTAATACATCAATACCGCCATCGTAGGTGGCAAACCAGATGTTTCCTTTTTTATCACCATCGATGTGGGTTACACCATTTGCACCCAAATCATTGGTTTCAGGATTACCATAGTCATGCTCATAATGTGTAAATACCCGGCTTTTATAATTGTAGGCATCAACACCGTCCTTTTCAGTAGCAATCCAGATTACATCGTCAACCGGGTCGGCAAAAACATAATTAAGCACATTGCTGCAAATTGAATTTGGTTCTGTATCTGAAGATTTGAAAACCTGGAAAGTATTTGAATCAAAGCGGTTTAAACCGTCTTTTGTTCCAATCCATATAAAGCCGTCTTTATCCTGCGTAAAACTGATGACATTTTCGTTTGACAAGCCTTCCTCGATACCCAGTTTCACAATTTTTTGTGAAAAACCGGGAATCAGTGTCAACAACACGTAGAAAAAGGTCAGAATTATTTGTTTTATCAGTTTCATTTTTGTTCGATGCATCATTGTGACAGTCGTAAAATTAATCAAAAAGTCAATTGCAATTTTTTACACTGAAACTGATTTTACTGGTTGACCGTTTTCTGACAGATGAATGACGAATCCTTTACTTATTGAATCTTTCAGTGTGCTTAATTTTAGCCTGATTTAAATTTTGTGAATCAGTTGCATTCACGTGTTGCAACTTACATACGAAGCAAAACAAATCATTGGTAATTAAATTGTTCAAACTGAAAACCGGGTAATAGGGTTGAAAAAATTTACAGAATAAAGCAAAATTCAACGCAGTAGAATCATGTTCGTCCAAAAAAAAATATTCGCATTTATATTCCTGCTTTTGTGGGTAGTATTGCCGAATTGCACGGTGACGAATAATGAAATCATTCACAAACAACTCTTCGATTTGAACTGGGAATTCAGCCCAGGTGACCACAAGGCAGCCAACGAAACTGGTTTTAACGATTTTAACTGGAGAAGTATTGATTTGCCCCATCACTGGAACACCGATACTGTTTTAACCGATTTGATGAAAAAAGCAGAAAAAGCGGGAAAGAAGACAGAAACAGGATGGTACAGAAAGAATTTCGAAATTCCTGAAAACTGGGCTGGGAAAAAAATTGTGATTGAATTTGAAGGAATAAACGGGCAACACGAAATATTCGTAAACGGAATTTCTGTAAAATGTACATTGAATGACAAACAGCAAGCACAAGCTGACCTTACTCCTAACCTGCATCTAAAAGGTAATAACCTGATTGCCATACGCGTTAATGACAGCAAAGAATCAATTTCTGCAAGGAAAAATGGAAAAGGAATTTTTGGTCACGTTTGGCTGGTGATTAAGGACAATGGACGAAATCCCTGAACCAGTCATTTTCAAAAATGCGATACAATGTCGTTTAGTTAGGAGAGAAATAAAATGAGAACTGAATAATAAACACCCTTCCTTACCCGTCCATCAGGCGGGGACAACGCTCAGGGTGACGGCAGACTGAGCGTAGTCGAAGTCTGATTTCACTAACAATACGACATTGAAATACAATATCAAATTAGCTGACCCTCAAACAGGATTTCAATACCCAGAAATGAACCATTTCCGGCATTAATTGCCGATGCAGATTTTCTATTTGTTAATTGACGAGTTTGTATTGAACCGAATTGTTCAATTGAACTATTTTTGTTGAAACCGACTGATGTAATAAAAACGAACAATTCAGCATGAACGCTAAACCAACAAAAAACAGCAAATAATATGAAAATCAATACCCGTCTTTGTAAACTATTGTATTTCAATTCATTCAAAATCATCACTCTTATTTTTGCGGTTATCTTGTTTTTTGCCACGGCTTCGGCTCAGAACAAGCCATTCGCAAAAGGCGAATTCAAAACCTGGGCGCAAACACCGCCAATGGGCTGGAATAGCTGGGATTGCTACGGCCCCACGGTGGAAGAACACGAGGTAAAAGCCAATGCCGTTTACATGGCCGAAAAGCTCAAAAAATTCGGGTGGGAATACATTGTGGTGGATATCCGCTGGTTTGTGGAAAACGACAAAGCCGGTGGTTACAACCAAACCGACCCGCGTTATGTAATCGATGAATATGGGCGCTACCTGCCTGCCGTTAACCGTTTTCCCACAGCCGCCAACGGAAACGGATTTAAATCGCTTGCTGATTTTGTACACAGCAAAGGTTTGAAATTCGGAATTCACATCATGCGCGGAATCCCGAAAATGGCTGTCGAAAAAAAATTACCGATTCTGGGAACCAACGGAATTACCGCCGACGAGATTTACTCCACCGAACTGCAATGCCCGTGGCTGCGCGACAATTACACCATTCTGGCCGGCAAACCCGGCGCACAGGAATATTACAACTCAATTTTCAATATGTACGCTGCCTGGGGTGTCGATTTTGTAAAAGTTGACGACCTCTCGCGACCTTATCACAAAGCCGAAATCGAACTGATAAGAAATGCGATTGACCAGTGCGGCCGACCGATTGTGCTAAGTACGTCGCCGGGCGAAACGCCTTTTAAAGATGCTGAACATGTAAAAGAACATGCCAATATGTGGCGGATGGTGGATGATGTTTGGGATACCTGGGGCCACCTGACCCACCTGATGGACGTGGCACAGCGCTGGTATCCTTACATTGCACCCGGTACCTGGCCCGACTGCGACATGATTCCCCTGGGCAGAATTTCAGTGCGGGGCGAACGTGGCGAAGACCGGATGTCCCGACTGACGCGCGATGAGCAATATGCGCTGATGACATTTTTTACCATTTTTAAATCGCCGCTGATGTTTGGCGGAGATATGCCCAGCAATGATGACTTTACGCTTTCGCTGCTCACCAATAAAGAAGTGCTGAAAATGCACCGCGAAAGCACAAATGTGCGCCAGCTATTTCAGGAAAATGGGAAAGTGGCAGTGACTTCACAGAATCCTGTCACAGGCGAAATCTACCTTGCACTTTTCAATATTTCAGACCAAAAAGAACCGGTGAATATCGGTGTTGAACTTTCAAAACTTGGTATTGAGGGAAGTTGTAAAATCACGAACCTGTGGACCGGAGAAAGCCTTGGAAAGTTCAACGGAAGTTTCGAACATGAACTAAAACCACACGCCTGCGGACTCTTTAAAATCAACTAAACCAGCTTGAAAATGAAAGGCAAAATATTATTGATTGCACTCTTTTTTTTGATTCCGGGATTGAAAACTTATGCCGCCGAACCCGATTCGGCCTATATTTTTGCATACACAAGCGGAAAACACAACAACACCGCCGGATTGCACATCGCATGGAGTGTTGACAGGAAAAACTGGCACGGAATCGGTCCTGAATTCCGGTTTCTGGGCAGCGATTTTGGCGCCTGGGGAAGCCAGAAAAAAATGATAAATCCGTTTCTCTTTCAGGATAAAAATGGTTTGTGGCACTGCCTCTGGACGCTGAACACCGAAATTGGCCAGTTTGCCCACGCCGCCAGCGACGATTTGTACAATTGGAAACGACAGTCATACCCTGAAGTAACGAAATCGGGCACTATTTCTGACCTTGAAGTTTCATTTAACAACAGCAAAAAATATTACGTCGTTAGCTGGGTTGGCGAAACCGGCGGGCAAAAGAAGCTTTTCAAAACAACAACTGCCGATTTTAAAACATACTCAGCTTCCGAAATTGCCGATGAAAATGAACGTCTGAATCTGCGCGAAACCGTTTTGGTGGATGGTGAAAAACAGGTAGGAACAATCGTCAAAATTCCCTGGAAACAAATCGACGCTTTGATAAAATGGCAGCAGTGGAGCCGGTTTCATGAGGAGGAAAGAGCTGATAATACAGGAAAAGATGCAGTCCGGTTTAAAGATTTACAGACTGTAAAAGCTGAAATTTCAGTAGCTCCCGAAAAAAGCAAACCCATCAGCGACAAGTTAATCGGCGTATTTTTCGAAGACATCAATTATGCGGCCGATGGCGGATTGTATGCCGAACTGGTACAAAACCGTGGTTTTGAATACCAGCTTTCCGACAAATCAGGCCGTGACCCATCGTGGAATGCCACAAAAGCCTGGTCGCTGACGGGTGACGGTGCTTCCTTTTCCATCGATACCATAAATCCGTTACACGAAAACAACAGGCATTTTGCTGTGCTTGCCATTCAAAATCAGGGCGCTACGCTGGTAAACGAAGGATTTGCCGGAATTCCGGTTCGCCAGGGTGAAAAATACAATTTCTCGGTTTTTGCAAAATCGCTGGGAGGCGAAAAAGGAAGTTTGCTGGTTCGTTTAACCAGTGAATCGGGCGAAATTCTGGCAGAAGGCAAAACAAAAAAAATAAGCGGCGACTGGAAAAAATATGAAATTCAAATTACCGCAAACAAATCAGCCGACAAGGCAAAACTCGAAGTAATTCCGCAGTTCACGGGAAAAGTGGCGCTGGACATGATTTCGCTTTTCCCACAAAATACTTTCAAACAACGCAAAAACGGTTTGCGTGTAGATTTGGCGCAGGCCATTGCCGATTTGCATCCACGGTTTGTCCGTTTTCCGGGTGGTTGCGTGGCTCACGGCGACGGCATTCAGAATATTTACCACTGGAACAATACAGTGGGTCCGCTGGAAGCGCGCGTTCCGCAACGCAACATCTGGAATTATCATCAATCGGCCGGATTGGGGTATTTCGAATATTTTCAGTTTTGTGAAGATATTGGAGCTGAGCCGCTGCCAGTGCTCGCAGCCGGTGTTCCATGTCAGAACTCGGCCACATGCGGACACGGTCAGCAGGGCGGAATTCCGATGTGCGACATGGATGAATACGTTCAGGAAGTGCTCGACCTGATTGAATGGGCAAATGGCGACAAATCGACAAAATGGGGAAAAATACGCGCAGCAGCCGGTCATCCTGAACCTTATAACCTGAAATACATTGGCATCGGCAACGAGGATTTGATAACCGATGTTTTCGAGAAACGGTTTACCATGATTTACAATGCCGTGGTTGAAAAATACCCCGAAATAACGGTGATTGGAACAGTCGGTCCGTTTTATACCGGCACCGATTACTTGGAAGGCTGGGATTTGGCAACGCGCCTGAAAGTTCCGGTTGTTGACGAGCACTATTATCAGCCGCCCGGCTGGTTTATTCACAACCAGGATTTTTACGACCGGTACGACCGCTCAAAATCAAAAGTTTACCTGGGTGAATATGCAGCGCATTTGCCGGGCCGCCCAAACAATATTGAAACCGCTTTGTCGGAAGCGCTTTACCTTACTACGGTGGAAAGAAACGCAGATGTCGTTGTAATGACTTCGTACGCGCCGCTTTTGGCAAAAGAAGGTTTTACCCAGTGGACACCCGATTTGATTTATTTCAACAACACCGAGGTAAAACCAACCACCGGATATTATGTGCAGAAACTGTTCGGACAAAATTCGGGCAACGAATACATTCCGGCCCAAATCAGTCTGTCAGATAAAAGAGAAGATGTGAAAAAGCGCGTCGCCATTTCGGTTGTGCGCGACAGTAAAACAAACGATATCATCCTGAAAATGGTAAACCTTTTGCCCGCGCAGGTAGAATCGGCAATCAATCTTTCAGCATTGAATATCGACGGAAACGAAGCAAAACTGACTGTTTTAAAAGGCCTGCCTGCCGACAGCAAAGTACTGCCCGAAGAAGGCAAAATTCAGATTTCCGAAAAACAAGTTTACACGCTGCCACCCTACTCTTTGTCAGTTATCAGAATAAAAAATATAAACAATCAATAATTTGAAAATGAAAAGATTAGTTACCATTTTAATACTCGGAATCAGTTGCATCTATGCAAATGCGCAGGTCACATTCGACCTCGACGTGCAAAAACCCGGCGCTTCAATCAGTCCCGATATGTACGGGGTTTTTTTCGAAGACATTAATTTCGGCGCCGACGGTGGTTTGTATGCCGAACTCGTGAAAAACCGTTCATTCGAATTCGACCAGCCTTTCACCGGTTGGACACCTTTTGGCGATGTAACGGTGAAATCTGAAAAACCGTGTTTCGACCGGAATCCGAATTATATTCAGATGAACGAAAGCGGGCTGCGGCGCGGAACCGGCCTCGAAAATGAAGGCTTCAGAAAAATTGGGTACAAACAAAATGCGGCTTATAATTTTTCGTTTTACGCGCGGTCGAATGATGGCAGCGAAAAGAAATTCAGAATTGAATTGGTCAGTTCGAAAGAAGAAGTGATTGGCAAAGGTGAAATTCTTGTTTCGGGCAATGAATGGAAAAAATATTCCGTCAGTCTGAAATCTGCAGTGACCGATGCAAAGGGCAAACTCAGGGTTGTACTCGAAACACGCGGAGTTGTGGATGTTGACCACATTTCGATGTTTCCGGCTGAAACATGGAAAAACCGCGAAAACGGCTTGCGCAAAGATTTGGTGGAAACACTTTACGATTTGCAGCCCAAAGTTTTCAGGTTTCCCGGTGGTTGCATCATCGAAGGAAATACGCTCGAAACCCGCTACCAGTGGAAAAACAGCGTGGGGCCGGTGGAAAACCGTCCGCTGAACGAAAACCGCTGGAACTACACGTTTAAACACCGCTTTTTTCCTGATTATTACCAGACTTACGGTCTTGGCTTTTTCGAATTTTTCCAATTGTGCGAAGACTTGGGTGCTGAGCCGCTGCCGGTTGTCAGTTGCGGACTGGCCTGCCAGTTTGAAAGCACTGAATGTGTTGAAGTTCACGATTTGGAGCCGTACATTCAGGATGCCATTGATTTGATTGAGTTTGCCAACGGCTCTGTAACCACAAAATGGGGAAAAGTGCGTGCCGAAATGGGTCATCCCGAACCTTTCAACATGAAATACATTGCCATTGGAAACGAACAGTGGGGCGAAGGTTACGTGGAACGACTTGTCAAATTCATGGAAGTTTTCAGGGAAAAATATCCTGAAATACAAATTATCGGGTCATCAGGACCTTTCTCTGACGGAAAGGATTTCGACTATTTGTGGCCAAAAATGAAGGAACTGAAGGTTGATTTGGTGGACGAGCATTATTATAAAAGTCCGGATTGGTTTCTGAAAAATGCAGCACGCTACGATAATTACGACCGCACCGGGCCAAAAGTTTTTGCCGGTGAATATGCAGGACATCACGAAACCCGCGATAACAACATGATTGCCGCCATTGCCGAAGCCGCTTTTATGACGGGACTTGAACGCAACGCCGACGTGGTGCGGCTCGCAACTTACGCGCCTTTGTTTGCACATTTTGATGCATGGCAGTGGAAACCCGACCTCATCTGGTTCGACAATCTGAATGTGGTGCGCACACCGAATTACTATGTTCAGCAAATGTATGCGCGGAATTCGGGCACAAAAGTTTTGTCTTTAAAAATGAATGGCGAAAACGTCACCGGTCAGGACGGATTGTACGCCAGTTCGTCGTTAGATGAAAATGCGTCCGAAATAATTGTGAAGGTGGCAAACACTTCGCCGGAAGTAAAGGAAATAAAAATCAACATCAACGGGTTGAAAAATCCGGTATTGAATAATCGGGTTGAAATCTCTGTGCTACATTCAACAGTGCCCGAAGCAGTGAACACGCTCGAAAAACCAAACAATGTTGTTCCGGTTCACACTTTTGTGAATGCTGATGCAAACGGGTTCACCATTCAGGCGCAGTCGAATGCATTTTATGTGTGCCGGTTAAAACTCAAATAATCAGGAAATGCAGTTGACCAAATTTTTCAGAAAGTTCCTGGCACTTGTTGTTACAGCGCTGGCTGTTACTTTTCAGTTGCCGGCAAATGCGCAAAAGCCCGAGAAAAACGAAGCGTATCTTTTTACTTACTTCACCGGCAACGGACCGGATGAAGAAGCCATCCGTTTTGCAGTAAGTTCCGACGGTTACAACTATCGCGCGCTGAATAAAAATCAACCTGTAATCGAATCAAAAGCAATCAGTAAATCGGGAGGTGTGCGCGACCCGCATATTCTGCGCGGGAACGATGGCAAAACATTTTACATGGTGGTCACCGATTTGTACGTGCCCGAAATGGGCTGGAATAATTATGCGATGATTCTGATGAAATCAACTGATTTAATCAACTGGTCGTCGTCGGTGGTAAATATTCCGCAGACTTTTCCAAAAGAATTTGGGGACGTAAACCGCGTTTGGGCGCCGCAAACCATTTTCGACAAAACAACCGGAAAGTACATGGTTTACTTTTCGATGAAACAGGGAAACAACCCCGACATTATTTACTATGCTTTTGCCAACAAAGATTTTACCAGCTTGGAATCGGCGCCAAAACAATTGCTGTACAACCCAACCAACAACGCCTGTATTGATGGCGATATCATCGAAAAAGACGGCAAATTCTACTTGTTTCATAAATCGGAAAGCGGCGACCCTGGCATAAAACTGGCCATTTCAGATAAACTTACCGAAGGATACAAATACCCAAATCTGAACCGCGTGGATAAGGAAACCGACAGGGTTGAAGGTTCGGGCGTTTTTAAAATGAATAATTCTGAGGATTGGATTCTGATGTACGACGTTTATGGTTCGGGACGCTACCAGTTTACAAAAAGCAAAGACCTTGAGCATTTTGAGGTGATTGACCACGAAATCAGCATGAATTTTCATCCACGCCACGGAACCGTTTTGCCGATAACAATGAAAGAATATCTCAGGCTGATTGAAAAATGGGGAAACCTTGACGACTCATTCATTGAGATAAATTCGCCCGGCCTGAAAAAACTGAATATCGATTTGAATGCTGATGCTGCAAGCATTCATCTTCCGGTAAAACGGGGAGTTAATCTTGCCGCTTTCGACCCACAATTCGCCTGCTGGCCGGGATTCAAAGTCAGTCCGACTGGTCCGCAGAATTTTACCGGTGCCCCGGTTGCCTACACTTTTTCAATCGGCGACAAGGCAAAAAAGGTTTATAAGGTAACTGCTTCCGAAGACCACAACCCGGTGCTGGAAGGTTATTTTGCCGACCCCGATATTTTGTATTCCGAAAAAACCGACAGTTTCTATATTTATCCCACTTCCGACGGTTTTGATGGTTGGTCGGGCTGGTATTTCAAAACTTTTTCCTCGGCCAATCTTGTGGATTGGAAAGACGAAGGCATCATTCTCGATTTAAAAAAAGATGTAACCTGGGCCAACCGAAATGCCTGGGCGCCTTGTATTGTTGAAAAGAAAATCAATGGTCAGTACAAATATTTCTACTATTTCACAGCTGCGCAGAAAATCGGGGTGGCTGTGGCCGACCATCCGACAGGGCCGTTTACCGACAGCGGAAAGCCGCTGATTAACTGGAAACCAAAGGGTGTAAAAGGCGGACAGGAAATTGACCCCGAAGTTTTTACCGACCCGAAAACCGGGAAAAGCTACCTGTACTGGGGGAACGGATACATGGCCGGTGCCGAATTAAACGACGACATGATTTCGCTGAACATGGCCACACTGAAAACCTTTAACATCGACAAAACTTACCGTGAAGGGACTTCTGTGATTTTCCGCAACGGAACCTATTATTTTATGTGGTCGGAAGACGACACCCGCAGTCCGAATTACAAAGTGCGCTATGCAACCAGCGATTCACCGCTCGGAACACTCACCATTCCTGAAAGCAACATCGTGATTCAGCGCGACCCGGTGACCAACATTTTTGCCACGGGCCACAATTCTGCTATCCAAATTCCCGGAAAAGATGAGTGGTACCTTGTTTATCACCGGTTTACTTACCCGAAAGGCGTTGAAATGCCAAATGGGTCCGGTGGTTTTCACCGTGAGGTTTGCATCGATAAAATCGAATTCGACGCCAATGGAAATATGCTGGAAGTAAAACCAACATTTAAAGGGATAAAACCTGTAATCAGATAACAAAAACTGAATCACTATTTATAAATATGTCATTTAGTTTGAAAATGGGGTTAAAACCCGTAACATATTTACACTTTACGAATCCGTTCATTGAAGTGAACGGCAATAATAGCCATTCCATTCTGAATTTATTGCCGTCTGCTTTAGCTGACGGGTTAATAACATCAGATAATTAAGGCTTTAGCCACATTTGTGATTTTATAAATCAATAACAAAAACCAAAATGATAAAATTCAAATCTTTACTGTTGCTCCTGATTTTCTCAACAGTTACAATTTATTCCTTTTCTCAAACCGGTTTCGGGAAAGCAGAAAAAATAAACGACAACTGGAAATTCATCCTTCAGCAAACCGAAAAGGAAGAGTTGAAAGACCTTGAAAACAGGCAGTGGAAAAACATTGAACTTCCGCACGACTGGAGTGTGAAAGGTCAATTGAGCCCCACTTTGGCAAGTGCCACCGGCTACCTGCCTGCCGGAATCGGCTGGTACCGCAAACAGCTTTTTGTGCCAAAAGAACGCGAAAATGGAAAAGTGTATCTCTATTTCGAAGGCGTTTATAACCGGAGCGAGGTTTTTGTAAATGGCAAATCGCTCGGGAAACGGCCCAACGGCTATATTTCTTTTATGTACGACGCCACCGCTGCAATCAGTTTTGGTGGCGAAAATACAATCACTGTCAAAGTCAATCACAGCCGATCGGCCGACTCGCGCTGGTACACCGGTTCAGGAATTTATCGCAATGTCTGGGTGGTTTATGCCAACAACGTTCACATCAACCAGTGGGGCGTTTACGCAACTCCCGAAAAACTCAAAAAAGGCTGGCAACTGAATGTTGAAGTGGAATTAAACAATGAAACTGCAACTGCCGCACCTCTGACAATAACCAACGAATTGTTTTCGGCTGATGGAATTTCGGTGGCAAAAACATCCGAAAAACTCTCCGTGAACGGCAACCAGACCGGAAAAATCCTCACAGCTTTAAAAGTTGCCAATCCGCAATTGTGGTCGCTAAAAACGCCTTCATTATATACTTTAAAAACATCGGTTTTTCAGAACGGTGCGCTGGTGGACGAAACCAGCACTGTCACCGGTTTCCGCGAATTTACCTTCGATGCAAACAAAGGATTTGCCCTGAATGGCGAGTGGATGAAAATAAAAGGCGTTTGCCTGCACCACGATGGCGGGGTGCTGGGTTCGGCTGTTCCGCGCGAGGTTTGGAAACGCCGTTTGCTGACATTGAAAGAAATCGGCGTGAATGGCATCCGCACCAGCCACAATCCGCAGTCGCCCGACGTTTACCAGTTGTGCGACGAATTGGGGCTACTTGTGCTTGATGAGGCTTTCGACGAATGGGAATTTCCGAAACGCAAGTGGCTGGAAGGCTGGAATGTGGGCACTCCCGGATTTCAGGGAACGTTTGATTTTTTTGAAGAATGGGGCGAGAAAGACCTGGCAGATATGGTAAAACGCGACAGAAATCACCCATCGGTTTTTGCATGGAGCATTGGCAACGAAGTGGATTATCCGAACGACCCGTACTCGCACCCCGTGCTCGATGGCGGCGGAGAAACCGGTTTCACTCAGCCCATTTTCGGCGGGTATAAAAAAGATTCCCCCGATGCCATGCGCCTCGGAATCATTGCAGAACGACTGGCGAAAGTGGTAAAAGCAGCCGATAAATCGCGCCCTGTAACAGCCGGGCTGGCTGGTGTGGCCATGTCGAACCAAACCGGTTACCCGTTTGCGCTTGATATAGCCGGGTACAACTACACCGAAAGTTTATACGATAAAGACCATTCGAAATACCCGAACCGCGTGCTTTTCGGAAGCGAAAACCGTCACGATATGGATGCGTGGTATGCCGCAAAAAACAAAGAGTTTGTGATGGGCCAGTTTCTCTGGACCGGCATCGATTATCTGGGTGAATCGGGTCGCTGGCCCTCGCGCGGATTTTACTCCGGGTTGCTCGATTTTGGCGGTTTTATAAAACCCCGCGGATATTTCCGTCAGTCGTTGTGGGCCGAAAAACCAATGGCCTACCTCGGAACTTACCCAACGCCCGGCCGCGGTGCAAGAAACCAGTCGAATGATGTTTTGTCGCAGCACGACGCAGAAAATGAAGGTTCTGATTTCAGGGAAAAAACACCATCGATGGATGCGTGGCCAATCTGGAATTACGAAGCAGGACAGACTGTTCGTGTGGTTTGCTATACCAACGCCGCACAGGCAGAACTGTACTTAAACGGGAAAGTTGTGGGAGAAAAGAAATCCTATGATGTAAAAACAGGAATTATTTCATGGGACATACCATACGAAGCCGGTAAATTGGAGGTAATTGGCTACGACAAGAACAACACAGAGATAACGAGGGATGCGATTCAGACTTCCGGACGTCCGCACACCATAAAAATTATTTCAGAAGAAAATAAAGTCAAAAGTGGGGAAGTTGCCCAGGTCATAATTCAGGTGGTTGATGAAAAAGGAATTCCGGTAATGCTTTCGGATGATGAAGTTACCTGCCGGATTGATGGCGGTGGCCAATTGCTTGGGCTCGAAGCCAGCAACAATTCGGATATGACGGATTACACCGATAACCAACAAAGGGTTTTTCACGGAAGAATGATAGCCTATGTCAAAGCCGGAAAAGAAAAAGGCGCCTTGAAGGTGAAATTCACGGCAAACTGGCTGCAACCGGCAGAGGTACAGATTGAAGTGCAGTAAGAAAAGTTATTACGGTGGGCTTAAAATCAACCTTAAAAACTGTGTCGTCCTAAAAAAGCGATACAGATTAATAGGATAAAAATACTTGTTTTAACAGAAGGATTCAAGGCTAGCCTTGAATCCTTCTGTTTTTTTATAGGTTCTTATTTTAACTGTTTTCTGACGGTGCATCTGCTCTGGTGTAAGCATATAGCACGAGTAATGAGGACGCTTTGTGTTATAAATGTTTACACTGTCTTTTACCAGCTTTTTCATCGTTTCGTTATCGACATCATACTGTTCCAATTGAAACTCATCTTTAAAATACCAATCACCCGTTCAGCCACTGCATTAGCATATGGATCGTATTTTTCAGTCATACTGCAAGTTATTTGTTTTTTGACAAGCAATTTTTGATAATCATCACTGCAATATTGAATACCCCGATCGGAATGATGGATTAATGGTTCTCCTTTATACATTCTTTGTTTTACTGCCATTCTCAACGCCCTTAATGTACCATCAACACCCAGACTGTTGGACAGATCATGACCGACCACTTTCTTGGAATAGGCATCTGTAACCAATGCCAGGTAACTGTGTTTGTTCCTGTTCCCAACATAAGTGATGTCCGACACCCATAGTTGTTCCGGCCTTGTCAGTGACATATTTCCAACCAGGTTCTTATGTTTGTGGAACCTGTGGTGAGAGTTGGTCGTGGTTCGATAACTTCGTTTGGGCTTAATGCTAAGATGATTGGTTTTAAGTATCGAAAAGAGCCTGTCCCGGCCTACTGACAATTCCCGTAGTGGCTCTTCCAGCAAGTAATACAGTTTCCGGGTCCCAATTCTGGGCATCTGTTTTCGTATGCCCAAAACCATACCCACTACTTTGGCAGCCGTCTGCTAGCGTTTCGACATAGAGCGGTTCCGGCGGCAATAAACCTGTCTGTTTACCCCGAACAATTTACAGACAGAAACTATCGTTTCTTTTTGTTCTTCCCGGTAATGGTCAATTGTTCGGGTGAGCATTTTTTTCTGATTGGAATATTAAACTCTTTCTCGGCAAGGTCGATCATCATGTCAAAAATGATCGCTTTCTTATCTGCTGTTTCAACTTGCTGTTCCAGAAAAGCTTTTTGTTTCTCCAACAGCTTTACCTGCTGCTCCAATTCTAAAATCTTTTGTTCCGGTGATTTTGGCATATTCGTTGGCGTTTGATTTTCCCAATCAAAATTACAATATTTTTTTAGCCACTTAAATACGGTATGGTCTCCTTGAATACCATACTTCCGGGTAGCTGAACTCATACTCAGTTCTCCCCGCTCGACTTCTTGAACAACTTGCAATTTAAAGGACATCGAGTAATCCTTTTGCGTACGCTTAACATACTTACTTTCATTTCCTTCTCTCATAACATTACTTTTTGCGTAACGCTATTTCAGGACTAGACAAATACATCAAATAAAAAACGAAAGGCTGAAGCGATTTTACTGTTTCAGCCTTTTATTTGTCTATTCTTTTTATTTAGTCTTTATTGCAAGTGAAGCTCCTTTCAATCCTTCAGCAGTTGCTTTGACAATTATTTTCCCAGGCATGGTTTCAGGTTGAATGATGGCCAGGCAAATACCGTGGTAAGTTTTTCTTTTTGGTTGCTGAAAACTCGACATATCGCGCGGATCGCCACTGCCAACTCCAGCAATCTTGCCCTTCCCGGTAATTTCAAAATTAACTATTGTGTTGTCGGCATCAGGAACAATATTTCCTTCAGCATCAATAATTTCGGCCATTATATAAGATAAATCGTTTCGGTTGGCATTGATTTTTGTTCTGTCGGCAACCAGCCGGATAGCAGCAGGTTTTCCGGTGGTTTTGAGTGTTTGCGATGCAGTTTCCTTGCCATCATCAAAACAGCGTGCCACAAGTGTTCCGGCTTCGTACGGAACTTCAAACGTGGCAGTTATCGATTTTCCTAAATCCACATTTTGTTCGCCAATAATTTTCCCGTTCAGTTCCAGTTTTACCAACTGGCTTCGGGTATAAACATGCACCTGAAATTTTTTGCCTTCGTGTCCTTCCCAATTCCAGCTTTTCAGTTCATCCGGAAATCCCCAGTTGCTCACCGCTTCTCTTTTCCCTTCAGGAACCGGGCGATGCACAAACATTTCGACTTTACTTTTTCCCCAAACAACATGCTGATAAAACGATGGTACTTTGCGGTTGCCAATAAGGTCGATATCGCCCTGGTAATTGGTATAAACCGGCCATGTGTCGCGTCTGAAAAACCCGCCTCCGGGAGGGCCTGCACGCCGTGCACCGGGGCCTGCAACCTGCATCCCCTGCGGAAGATTTCCTGCCTGAATTACTTGTTGCCCGGGAGTTCCCGATGTTGTCGCTACCGAATTTGCCGGTTCAATATCTCTCAGTTGCGGCATTCCCACACCGGCTTCGCCAATATTGTCGGTGGCGGTCCACACAAAATACCCGATTACATAAGGGTGCTTTTTTACAATCTCATAATTTTCCAAAGCCAGCGGCGGGTTGGTTTCGGTACCAACCATAATCCGGTCGGGATATTTTTCGTGATCGGATTCGTATCTTTTGTAAGCGTAATTATAACCGATGAGGTCGAAAAGCGCCATGTGTTCGGGAATCGAGTCCCAGCGGCTGGACTGGCCACGCATCCAGGCAAAATCATTAAAACATTCGGTTACAAAACGTGAATTATCGTGGCGGCGGATTTCACCCGTCAGATTCCGGGCTATTCTCAAGCCGGTTGTATCAAAGGTTTCCCTGATTTCGTTGCCAATACTCCAAATGATTACCGACGGGTGGTTGCGGTCGCGTTTTACCCACGATTCCACATCGCGCTGCCACCATTCCCTGAAACTGACATTGTAATCCATTGGTTTTTTGGGTGTTTCCCAGGCATCAAAAATTTCGTTGATTACCAGCATTCCAAGCTTGTCGCAGGCATCAAGCGTCGCCGGAGACGGTGGATTATGGCTGGTTCTGATGGCATTGAAACCGGCCTTTTTCAGTATTTCGATTCGCCTTTCTTCGGCCCTGTCGATGGACGCAACACCCAGCGGCCCGTTGTCGTGGTGGTAACAGCCGCCAATCATGTCAACCGGAACTCCGTTGATGGTCAAACCTTCCTGCGCATTGATTTTTATATCCCTGATCCCGAAGGAAGTACAGCTGTAATCAATGACCTTATCATCTGCCAAAACAGAAACTTTTGCCTGATAAAGTTTTGGATTGTCAATCGACCAGAGTGCCGGATTTTTAACCTGAATACTCTGTACAATTTCATTTTTCTGACCCGGGGAAACCGTTGCATTAATTCTTGTTGTGCCAGCCGGGTGGCCCGAAGAATCAAACAACTCAGCCAGCAAAACAACATCTTTTGTTTCGGAACCTGAATTTACAAGACTAGCTGAAATTTTCACGTCAGCCGAGTTTTCAGAAATCGTAGGTGTTGTAACATACAATCCGCCAGCCACATCGATATGAACAGGGTTGACAAGCGTAAACCAAACATGCCGGTAAATGCCCGAACCTGAGTACCAGCGCGAATTCTGTCCTTCGTTTTTTACCCTCACCGCAACCACATTGGACTGGCCGATCGGATTGAGAAATGGCGTGATATTGTAGTAAAACGGGGTGTATCCGTATGGATGAAAACCAAGGTGCTTGCCATTCAGCCAAACATCGGCATTCATATAAACACCATCAAATTGAAGAAATGCAATTTTGTCTTTGTCGGCTTCATTTATCGTAAAACTTTTCCGGTACCAGCCGGTTCCGCCAACCAGGTAGCCGGAACTCATTTTATCGCCCGACGATTTATCAAATGGCCCGACGATGCTGTCTTTGATTTGATTTGGGAGATCTTCAATGCTCCAGTCGTGTGGAACATTGAGTATTCTCCAGTTTGAATCGTTGAAATCAGGATTTTCGGCACTCACCAGACTGTCTTTCAGAAACCGCCAGCCTTCGTCAAACGCAACAGTTCTTATAAAAGGGTCCGCTGCTTTTTTATTGTTGCACGAATTGAATCCCCAAAAGAGGAAAAACATGAGGGAAAAACAAAGAAAATTTGTGGTAAAACATCGTTTTTGATTTTTCATTCCGGTAAATTTAGGTTAGAAAGTACAATACTGGTTTTAAAGCAAATAGACTTCGAAAAGTAATACTGGTTTAAATGGAATCTGAAAAATAAATGTCTCACTTATCATTCGGAACTGATCATTGTCTGTTATCAGTTTTTGCCTTCTTCTTTGCTTCACGGTAAGCTTTTTTATTCTCTTTCGACATGATTACCGTTTCTTTGAGGCCTGCCAAAGCTGATTTGATTACAACATTTACAAAAGCCTTGTTCATGTCCCTGTCAATACTGAAACTTACAACTTTTGGCGGTAAGTTTGCGGAAATCGGATTTGATGAAGCCACCACGGTATTGGCGGCAAATGATAAAAGTGAGTTTTTCCATTCTGCTTTTTCCTTCAGATGAATGTCCATTTTTAAATCATGGTAAAGAAATTTCATAGTGCCGGCAGCCTTTTTTTCGTCTGCTTTGCCTCCAAATTGAATTGCATCAGCAACACCACCGGATATTGAAACCGGCACATATGATTGTATCATCCCATTCAACTCGGTGAAATTGAATGAATCAAAAGATCCGGCATATTCAAACTGCGGATTTTTATAGCTGAATGCCAATTCGGCCCTAAATTTCACCTTATTATCCAGATATGCTGCCGCATTAATTGTAAGCGGCTTTTCAAATGACTGATTTGTAAGGTTAGTAGTCCGGGCTTCTCCCCTGCTAATCAATACTTCGGCAGGCGTATTATCCGGTTTGATTTCGCGGCTTACAAGGTTCAGATTGGTGGCCGAAATATAATCAATCACCATTGGCACCGGGATTTTTCTAACCGATTGCCCCAGGTATTCAGGTTTGTGATTCCTGTCAACCTTTTTGGTTTTGTCTTTAAAAAGCCTGAAAAAAGCAGAATCGATTTCAATATTCCTGACAAAAAGTTTCCTGGCATAAAACAATGAATCGAAACAGATTCCATTGATATTTAATTTTGCAATTTCAGCAGAAAACCGGGTTTGATGCTGAAATTTAAAGCGTTTACGCATTTCATTCTCTCCAATGGTTGGTAAGAATGATGCATTTTCGATATTAACAATACTGTCGGCATACGCTATACTGAAAGTTTTAACCGAAAAACTGAAACTGCTGTCGGCAGGAACAACCATTAAATTGCGGAATCCCAGGTTAAAATCGGAAAATTTATACATGAAAGTGTCGAGTGTTTTTTCAACTTCCATCGAATCAATGGTGATACCATAATCTGTCAGACTGATATAACGTATTGAATCCTTAATCAAATTTCCAGTTATCCAGCCAATATTGAAAGCAAATGCACTGTATTTCATACGATCAATGCCAGGTTGCTGGTCAAGAAGCAAATCCCGGATGTTGATGTTCAAATCCTTTAATTCGAGAAAACGACCTTTTGCATGATTCTGCAATTGCAGCGATGCATCTTTCAGATCAAATATCCTGAGTGAAAATGACTCAATATTTCTTTTAACCGAACTTTTGGAAACCGAATCACTTACAACTTCTTTAAAGGGCAGAAAAACGGGCAAACCATCATCGATCTTTACCTGTAACTGAGGTTTATTTATTAGAATCTTTCCCAGCTTAAGCTTGTTTTCCTTTAATAGCCTTACGATGTCAACATTGTTCAATATAAGTTCGTTGGTCTCAAGTGTTAATTGACTGTTGATGTATGGATAGTTTTTTAAATATTTATCACGCGGGTGTATTTTCACCTCACTGACCCTGATATTTCCGGCAAAAGGATTAACCTGCAGATCTTTAAATTCCAACGTGTAAACATCCGAGGCAATATTTGATTCAAAGCTTTTCAGCAAAGCATCGGAAAGTAACCGGTTAAAGTTGTTGTAAAAATAAAATACAATGGTGATTAAAATCAGAATAAGGCCGGCTAAACTCCACAAAATAATTCGTTTAACCAATTTACGTTTGCCTGTGTTTTTATCCGATTTTTTCATTAGTCAGGCCATTAAGTTACTGATTGATAATTCATCAGTAAATCTAAAAACTTTTCAGTATAATCAGGTGGTCGTAACTAATTATTATTCAATACAAAAAGGATCCATCCTGTAATGCAGATTGGATCCTTTTCATGGGAATTTCCCCCGGTCTTTCCGGTTAAATTTAATATTTCCTATTATTTTCTGAAGCTCCAGTAATTTACTTCGGCTTCGGTTTCATTATCCGATTGCTGCAACCAATAAGCCGGTGTTACACGTTTGCCTGTAAAACTTTTCAGCCGGCGTTGGTAAACATCAATCACAGGATTGAAAAGTAAATCAGCCACCCAGATTTTGTATGCTGTGGCTTCTTCATTTTCAGCAACCACTTTTACTTCATAATTATTCAGTTCGAGCAGTTTTTTCAGAAAATCAGCCCTTTCTTTTGAAGCGCCTGTTTCCACCAGCGAGCAACGGACTCCGTCAATTGCTTCAACAATATGTTTTCCTTTATTCAGTGCCATTTTAATGAGTTTTAATACAAAAATCCCTGGCTTATTTCGCGAATCGAATCAAATATCACACTTGCAAAACCCACTGCAAAAATACCAGCCACACAAAGCAACAAGGCAACCCGCATGTAAGGCGAGCTTTTAAAGGCAGGAACCGGGTTATCGCTTTTTTCAATAAACATGGCCCTCACCACCAAAAGATAATAGTAGAGTGAAATGGTTGCATTCAAAACAGCAATTAAAACCAAAATATAATATCCGCTGCTGGCAGCCGAAGTAAACAGAAAGAATTTTCCGAAGAACCCGGCTACCGGCGGAATTCCCGCTAATGAGAACAACGCAAGTGTCATCAGCAAACTCAGTTTCGGGTTGGTTTTGTATAAACCGTTATAACCTTTAATCGTTTCAACACCCGAAGCATTTGAAACAGCTTCCACAACACCAAAAGCGCCGAGATTTGTAAATACATAAATCAAAACAAAATAGACGATGGCTGTCATTCCGAGGTCGTTGGCACCCAAAATACCCAGCAAAATAAAACCTGCCTGAGCAATGGATGAGAAAGCCAGGAAACGTTTCAGGTTTTGCTGACGCAGTGCAAAAAGGTTACCGATTGTCATGGTGAAAACTGCGAGCGTATAAATCACCGGTTTCCACATTTCGGTGAGTGTTTTAAAAACGGTAAAAAGAATAATGGCAAAAATGAACGAAGCCGCTCCTTTCGAAATAACCGAAAGATAAGAGGTTACGTTTACCGGTGCACCTTCGTAAACGTCGGCAGTCCAGAAATGGAAAGGTACCAATGAAATTTTGAAACCCATACCGCTCACAAAAAAGATGAATCCGAGTGCCACCATGGCATTGGCAGTCACTGTTTGTGCCACATCGGCAAAATAAATAGAGCCCATCGCACCGTAAATCAGCGAAAGTCCGAATAACAAAACTCCCGATGAAAGCGCTGAGGATAAAATCAGTTTGATACCTGCTTCTGCTGAACGGCTTTTAATACGGTCGTAAGCTGCCAGTGCAGCTATCGGGATGGTGGCTGTTTCGAGTCCCACATAAAAAATCAGGAAGTCGCCTGCCGAAATCATAAAATTCATCCCGATCAGGGTTGAAATTGTCAGCAGAAAATACTCGCTGATCCGGTCATCATTTTCATCACGTCTGAGCCATCCTTCAGCCTGAAGAAAAATAATCAGAACACCAACATTCAGTACGTTTTTCATCAAAGCTGTAAGTGCACTGCTCTGGTACGAGCCACCAAACAATGTCCCTTCCTGAACAGGAAGAAAGCCGATAATTGTTATCAAGGCAAAAAGTCCGATCGAAAACGGAATCAGCTTTTTCTTGTTATTGTCTGCTGTAAAAATTTCAGCAATCAGTATGATTAATGCCGCTGCCGTTAGCAGCAATTCGTGGCGCATCATTATAAATTGTCCGATATTCATAATCGTTTATTTTTCATTTTAAAAGGCAGCTTGTGCCAGTTTTTCTACGATGGGTTTCAGACTTTCAAGGATTGTATTTGAAAGCCACAACGGGGCAATACCTATACCGGCAATTGCAATTACAAGCGTGTACATACTCAGCTTTTCATACCATCTTGCATCTTCAAGATGTTCGAAATGCGGATCTTTCACGGGGCCAAAGAGCAGAATTCCCACTACACGCAGAATATAAACTGCAGTAACTACAATCGACGAAGCAGCCAATATTGTTACAACACGATGGAACAGATCGGTGTGTTGAAAAGCGCCCACAAAAACTGTCATTTCAGCCACAAAACCGCTTAATCCGGGTAAACCCAGCGAAGCCAGACCTGCAATAACATACACCACCGAAAGAATCGGAATCACTTTCATAAGGCCACCCATTTCGTAAATGTTACGGGTATGTGTTCTTCCATAAATCATCCCGATCAATGCAAAGAAAAGGGCTGTCATCAAGCCGTGAGAAATCATCTGGATAATACCGCCGTCCATTGCCGTTTCATTCATCATCAGCAATGCAAAAAGTACCAGACCGCAGTGGCTTACCGAAGAGTAAGCGTTGATGTATTTCAGGTCTTTCTGCCAGATGGCGCCAAAAGCTCCGTAAACCACACTGATACTGGTGAGGATAATAAAGATCCAGGCCATTTCGTGTGAAGCTTCGGGCATCAGAAACATGGCTACGCGGAAAGCACCATATCCCCCGAGTTTCATTAATACCCCGGCGTGGAGCATTGAAACAGCGGTTGGCGCCGAGGCATGACCATCGGGAGACCAGGTATGAAACGGGAAAAGCGCACCTAAAATTCCAAATCCCACAAAAGTGAACGGGAAAAAGAAACGCTGAGCCTCAACGGGAATCTGAATTTTTGAAATTTCTATAATATGGAAAGTAAGTGGTCCGCCGTCAGGTGCCGAATTAAAATAGATTCCGAAAATTCCCACCATCAACAGTGCCGAGCCTCCCATTAACATTAACGTCAGCTTCATGGCTGAACTCTCTTTCGGGCCACTGCCCCAGATTCCAATCAGCAGGTACATTGGTATTACCGCAACTTCGTAAAAAAGAAACATAGTAAACAGGTCGAGCGAAATAAAGAAGCCGAAAACCCCGGTTGCCAGCAAGATGAGCGAAATAAAGAACTCGCGGCTCAGGAATTCCATTTCCCAGGAGGCAAAAATTCCGGCAAAAACCACCACGGCCGTCAGTGCAATCATGGCAACGGCTATTCCGTCAACACCAATCGCATAGCGGATATTCAGGGTTTCAAACCACATGTAATCAGCGGTAAAAAGCATTTCGTCGGTTACGCCAGCTTTTCGTGCTCCCAGGTACATAAAAACCAGGATGGCTGCCACCACAAGCTGGGCTGTCATTCCAATGGCAGAAACCAGCCTTGCACCCTTCAGATCTTTGGTAAACAGGATGCCGGTGATTGTCAGCACCGGAATTACTATCAATAAAGTAAGTATATTCATTTATCCAGTTTTAAGCTTTTAACATCAAACCATATAATACACCAGAACCAGCGCCAGAATCAACGCACCGGCCACAAACATAAAAGCGTAATGTTGCAGTTGTCCCGACTGCATTCCTTTTATCCGGTATGAAACTTTTTCAGTAACCGTTCCGATTCCAACCATAAATGCATCAACAATATGGCGGTCGAACCAGGCAACCGGACGTGATATATAGTTGAAAATGATTTTCTTGGTAACAAACAGGTAAATTTCGTCGAAATAAAACTTGTTGTAGGTGGCTGTATATAATACACCCAGTTTTCTGGCAATATTTTCCGGTGTTTTGCTTTCTTTTTTATACAGTAACCAGGCTAAGCCAATTCCCAAAAGTCCGATTAAAACGGAAGGAGCAGCAACTGCAAGGTGCAATTGCGTGTCGAAATGCATTTTATCGGGAGTTACCAGGCTATGAAATGGCAAAAAGCCCGAGAAGATTGAAGCTACCGCCAGAAACATCAGCGGAATGGTCATTACCAGCGGCGATTCGTGCGGTGTGTGATGATAATGTCTGTCTTTTCCCCAGAAAACATTGAAATAAAGACGGAACATGTAAAAGGCTGTCAGTCCGGCAACCAGGAATTCAACGGCAAACAGAAGTTTGTTGTGTTCCAGTGCTGCCACAAGAATTTCGTCTTTGCTGAAGAAGCCTGAAAGTGGAGGAACACCCGCAATGGTAAGACAGGCAATTAAAAAAGTAATGTGCGTGATAGGCAGATATTTTCTCAGACCGCCCATGTCGTACATATAATTTGAGTGTACCGCATGAATAATGGAACCGGCACCCAGGAAAAGCAATGCTTTAAACATGGCGTGAGTAAACAGGTGGAACATGGAAGCCATGTAACCCAATCCTTCTTCGCCACCATAACCTGAAACACCCAGCGCCAGCATCATGTAACCGAGTTGTGACAAGGTTGAGAAGGCAAGAACGCGTTTAATATCGTATTGTGTAATGGCGATTACCGCGGCAAAAAGCGAAGTAAAACCACCTACATAAGCAACTATTTCCTGTGCGTTGGGTGCCTGAAAGTGGAAAACCACAAACATTCGGGCAACCAGGTAAACACCTGCAACAACCATGGTGGCTGCGTGAATCAACGCCGAAACCGGTGTAGGGCCTTCCATGGCGTCGGGCAACCAGATGTGTAACGGAAACATAGCCGATTTTCCGGCGCCACCAATAAAAATAAGCACCATCGCCCAGGTCATTGCCGAAATACCCATAAAACTGATTCCGGCAGTGTTGGCAAAAATGGCTCCATCGGGATTGGTAAGAATTCCAAAATCAAATGTTTTTGTGTAGAACGAAAGAATCAGGATTCCGATCAGAAAACCGAGGTCAGCAAAACGGGTTACAATGAAAGCTTTTTTCGAAGCAGCCACAGCCGATGGTTTTTGGTAATAAAAACCAATCAGTAAAAATGAACTTACGCCCACAAGTTCCCAGAAAATATACATCTGGAAAATATTGGTGGCAATTACCAGTCCTAACATCGAAAAGGTAAACAATGAAAGGAATGCATAAAAACGCTGAAATCCCTTTTCACCGTGCATGTAACCTAAACTGTACAAATGCACCATAAACGAAATGGTTGTAATTACCACCAGCATCATTACAGAAATCGGGTCGAGTAAAACACCCATTTTAATCTGGAGTGTTTCTGAAAAAGTCAGCCACAACGTTTCAAAAGGAATGATGGTTGGGAATGCTTCAGCATGATGTCCTCCAAAAAAATAGGAGAAGGCAGTCATCAACGACAAAACCCACGAAATACCCAGGCCTGTTGTTCCCAGCAAGCCCGAAATGATGGGTTTCCATTTCATTCCCAATAAACCGGTGATCAGAAACATCACCAGCGGAATCATCGGAATCAGGATTGTGTAATTGTACATATTCAAACTTTTTTGCTTTTGGCGGCTGGCCACTGGCTTCTTTTCGCCTTCACCTCCGCTTTTGCTTTATTATTTCAATTTTTTATTCGGTTGAACCCCATTCGGGTTCGGTTTGTCTTTGTTCTCTTTCCACGGGTTTCACCCGTGGCTATTTTTATTTGACGCTTTCAGCGTCTTTTCATCTTTCCAGAAAACCTTTATATTCAGATTTCGCGGTTAAAAATCGCTCCACTCTTTTTCTTTCTTCGGTCTTCCGACTCCCGACTTCAGTCTTCTAATACCTCAACTCATTTACATTTTCAACATCGATATTCTTCAGTTTCCTGTAAATATTGATGATCAGCGCAATGGCAACCGAAGCTTCGGCAGCGGCGATTCCCACCACAAAAATGGCGAAGAAATGTCCCTGCAACTGGTCGGGGTACAAATAGCGGTTAAAAATCACAAAGTTGATGTTTACCGAATTTAATATCAGCTCGATGGCCATCAAAATGGTAATCAGGTTGCGGCGCATGATAAAACCGGCCACCCCGATAAAAAACATCAGTGTACTGATAATCAGAAAATGTTGTATTGGAATTCCCTCGATCATATTTCTGAATTTTTGGATTTATCTTTTTTAGCAATCACAATCGCGCCAATCATTGCTGCCAGCAGTAAAATACTGATGAGTTCAAATGGCAGAACGTACCCGTTTTTTTCAACACCCAGCAGTTGCATTCCAATGTTTTCCATGGTGGCCGGCAGCGGGGTGGTTGTAACGATTTCGGGGAAAGGATAAGTTAAAATGGTATAAATGGTCACAAAACTTCCGACAACGGCCACGCCGGTTCCCATCAGCAGTTTTGTAAGCTCAGGCTTTTCGAAAAGATGTGAAATATGGTGTGTTAGCAGGATACTGAAAATAATCAGTACCACAATACCGCCCGCGTACAACGTTAACTGCACCGCAGCCATAAACTGGTATTCGAGCAGAAAGTAAATACCGGCAGTGGCAATCAGCACAAAAAGCAGGTAAACAGCGGCGCGTAAAATGCGGCGCGAAGTGATGGTCAGCAGCGAAAATAAAAGGATAATCGCCGAAAACACGTAAAACATTACAACATTGAAACTCATTTCTTAGCCTCCTTTCTGAGCGTTGAGCCCGGCTGGTTTAACACTTTGGTGAGTTTATGACGGTCGAAAACGGCATGTTCAAATTTTTGTCCGAAAGCCAGTGCATCCGAAGGACAGGTTTTTACACACAACCCGCAGAAAGTACACATCGAAAGATGATAAATGTGTTTGTCAATCACTCTTTCCGGTTTTCCGTCGGCATTCGGCACACGGTCGGTAATAATTTCGATGGAGCCATTCGGACAGTTCATTTCGCAGATACCACAACCGGTGCAGGCATGCTGGTTGTTTTCGTCATGCGGCATGATGATTTCCCCTTTAAACCGCTCTTCCATTTTCAGGGTCTTCCGGTTTTCGGGATATTGCTGTGTTACTATAGCGCGCGGACTGAGAAAATATTTCCCGGTAACCCGCATTCCTGCCCAAAGGGTGGCAATCCCCCTGAACATTTCGCTGAAATATTTTGATATACTGTTCATCAGTTCAAAGTTTCAAGTTCAAAGTTTCAAGTTTCAAGTCCGAAACATTCAACTTTTCCTGTATATTCATAATTAATCACTAATCATTAATCAATTAAAAATGCCAGCCCACCAGCACCAGGAAAGCAATAAGAACAATGTTCACAAGGCTGACCGGTAACAGGTATTTCCATTCAAGCGTCAGCAACTGGTCGATACGCAAACGCGGGAATGTCCATTTAAACCACATGATGACATAAATGATGAAAAATGTCTTTACAAAAAACCACACAATGGGAGGAATAAAATCCATAATTTGGTTGAATCCTTCCCAATTTCCGATGTGCAGTGGCATCCATCCACCCAGGAAAACCGTCGCCGCAATACCCGAAACAATAAACATGTTAATGTATTCGGCCAGAAAGAAAAAGGCGAATTTTATGCCTGAATATTCGGTGTGAAAACCGGCAGTCAGTTCCGACTCTGCTTCGGCAAGGTCAAACGGGCCACGGTTAATTTCGGCAGTACTGGCAACCAGAAAAACCACGAAAGCGATAAAAGCCGGAATGTGACCTTTAAATATCCACCAGCCGTTTGCCTGGCTTTCGATTATAGTTGAAAGCTGCATGCTGCCCGAGAAAACCACAATGGCCAACAACGAAAGGCCAACAGAAAGTTCGTAACTTACAATTTGTGCTCCGCTTCGCATGGCGCCTATCAGCGAATATTTGCTGTTGCTCGACCATCCGGCCAGTAAAATCCCCACAACACCCAGCGACGAAACAGCCATCACGTAAAAAATACCGATGTTAAAATCGATGGCGTGTAATCCTTTTGCAAATGGCAAAGCTGCCATGGCCATCAGCGAAGCAATTATTACAATAAAAGGTGCCAGGTTAAACAGGAATTTATCTGATTTCCGGATTGGAATTAACTCTTTAATGAGCAACTTGATAAGGTCAGCAATGGTTTGCAGCAAACCCCATTTTCCCACGCGGTTCGGACCCACGCGGTTCTGGATAATGGCACAAACTTTACGTTCGAGATAAACAAGAAACAGACCCAGCAAGGCAAAAAAGAGCAGAAATACCAGCCCGATGATCACCAGTTCGGTAAAAGTTACCCAGCCTGGCGACATGCTGCGCGACAACGATTCGTGTATTGCGCCGGTTAAAATGGAAAAATCGTACAGATTCTGCATGGTATGCGATTTTTATCGGTCGATATCCGGAATTACAAGATCAAGCGAACCACTGACTGCTACCAGGTCGGCGATCTTAAAATTCGAAGCTATCGTATTAATTACAAATAAATTACTAAAGTTTGGCGTCCGGAAACGAATCCGATACGGCGTTTTATTTCCGTCGCTCACAATGTAAACTGCCAGTTCTCCGCGGGCTGTTTCAACACGCTGGAAAAATTCACCTGCCGGCAATTTGATAATGGGTTTCATTTTGGCAGTGTAATCACCTTCCGGAATATTGTCAACCAATTGTTCGAGAATACTCAGCGACTCCCACATTTCGCGCATGCGAACTTTATAGCGGGCAAAAGTATCGCCTTCGGTTTCAAGACATTCGGTAAACTGAACTTTGTCGTAGGCACTGTAAGGAGCATGTTTGCGCAAATCGCAGGCCCAGCCCGAACCACGTCCTGACGGACCTGTTACTCCGTAAGCAATTGCGGTTTCCTTACTCATCGGGCCAATTCCCACAGCACGTTGTTTGAAAATTACATTGCCTGTCAGCAGCTGGTCGTATTCAGGTAATTTCTTGCGGAAATATTTGATGAATTCTTTGATTTTTTGCTGAAAGTTAGGATGAACATCGTGCATCAAACCGCCGGGTGTGTTAAAACTGTGCAACAACCTCGAACCAAATGACTCCTCGAAAATATCGAGAATCATTTCACGATCGCGGAGTCCATAGAAAAAGGTGGTGAGCGCACCCAAATCCATCCCGAAAGCAGCCCACCACAATTGGTGTGATGCCAGACGGTTTAATTCATCGAGAATGGTGCGGATATATTTTACCCTTTCCGGAACTTCCACCTGCAGGGCATTTTCAACACACAAACAAACGGCTTCGTTGTTCATGTGTGCCGAGAGATAGTCCATCCTGTCGGTTAGGTGAATAATCTGCGGATAAGTATGCGACTCGCACATTTTTTCAATTCCGCGATGGATATAACCAACATGCGGAATGATGTATTTTACGGTTTCACCCTGCAGGCAAACCTCAAAACGCAAAACACCGTGAGTTGACGGGTGTTGCGGGCCAATATTTATAATGTAATCCTCGCTTTCGCCAATAATCACGTCTTTGATAATTTCTTCTGTCATGGTTGTGGCTTTTAGCGTTCAATCATATTTACCTCGTCCCTGAAATCTTTGCGGAGCGGATACCCGTAATCATCTTCCAGGAAAAGTCTTTTGAGGTTGGGATGGTTTTTATAACGGATTCCGAAAAGGTCGAAAACCTCGCGTTCAAAAAATTCGCAGGTGGGGTAAAGTGCTGCCAGCGATTCGGTTTCCGGATTTTCACGGTCTTCGATTTTTGCTTTTACCACCAACAGGTGTTTGTGTGTTGTCGATTCGAAATGATAAACCGTCATAAAGTGCGTGTTAAAATCCACAGCAGTGTGGCTGATCATATAATCGAAGGAAGTACCAGTATTCGTTTTGAGCTTTTCCGCCAGTTCCACCAGTTTGGCAACCGGAACAATCACTTCGGGAAGCTGGGTTCCCTCCGGAAACTCAGCTTCAGGAACCAGACTGCTGATGATCTCTTTTAATTCGTCTCTGTTTAACATGCTGAATTTATTAAAGCAGTTTATCGGTTTTATCACCGGGTTTTATAAATGATTCGCCTTTGATTTTGCGTTGTAACTGCATCACTCCGTAAAGAAGCGCTTCAGGACGCGGTGGGCAGCCCGGGATGTACACATCCACCGGAATTACATGATCGACACCGCGTACAACCGAATAAGTATTATAAAAGAAAGGGCCCCCGGAAACAGCGCAGGCTCCCATGGCAATCACATATTTCGGATCGGGCATCTGATCGTACAAACGTTTCAGTACCGGTACCATTTTATTCACAATGGTCCCGGCCACCACAATCACGTCGGCCTGGCGCGGCGAAGCACGGTAAACTTCGATGCCAAAACGCGAAAAGTCGTGGCGCGAGGCACCGGCTGCCATCATTTCGATACCACAGCAACTGGTGGCAAAAGTGAGCGGCCACACTGAATTTGAACGTCCCCAGTTAATCAGGTTGTCAACGGTTGTGAGAAAAACGCTGTCGCCCAATGTATTCAGAAGTTCCAGCGATTCATTATCGCCGAAATCTTCCTGTTTCATCGATTTAATTTTTATACCCATTTCAATGCACGTTTTTTCCAGGCGTACAAAAGGCCAAGCCCCAGTACGAAAAAGAAAATAATGATTTCGATAAATGCCCTCATACCAATTTGTTTCATTACCACGCCCCACGGAAACAGGAAAACTGTTTCAACATCGAAAATCAGGTAGATAATCGCAAAAAGATAGTAACCAACGTTAAACTGTATCCACGCCGGACCTTCGGTGGGAATTCCGCATTCGTAAGGTTCTGATTTTGCAGGGTTGAATGAACTGGGAGCAATCAGCATCGAAAAGGCAATAGCTCCACCAACCAGTACAAGTGCAATAACAAAAAAGAGAATTAGTGATTGACTCTCCATAATATATCGCTTTATTTAGATATTTGGATATACTGAAAAACGGTGCAAATGTAATTGTTAATTTGAACCATTAACAATAATCCAAAAAATATTACATAGTTAAAAATGACAATTTCTCAAGAAATTAACCATTTATAAATCACAATGTTATTAGATTATTCAGTGCGATATTTGTACGTAGAATTGATATAAATTAACTGCACTGATAATCTATATCAACTCAAGTTGGTCGTACGTTAAGAGATTTCATGAAGGACTTTAGGAGATATTGAGATCAAAGCAACTCAGAATTTTAATGACTGTTATTCTTCATAAATTGATTTAGCAGGTGTTTTAACAAATTCAGATCATTCACCAATCACAAACTGAACGCCACCGTTGATTTCCAATTTTATTTTTTAACGTACTTTTGCCGTACAAAATTTAAAATCACAAACTATGAAAAAAGTTACCATCCTGTTAGCATTAGTTTTTTCTTTTTCGCTTTTAAAGGCCCAGTCAAATAAAGAAGAAATCGAACTTGTTCAATCGGTTTTCGGAATGGAGAAAAAAGCCATCATGGCTGAATTTGTAAAAGTGGATGCTGCTCAAAAAGATGCATTCTGGGCACTTTACGATGAATATGAAACCAAACGGAAGGAACTCGGGAAAAACCGCATTACTTTATTAGAAGATTATGCCAACAATTATGACAAGCTCACCAATGAAAAAGCTGCGGAATGGACAAAACAGGTAATTAGTCAGAGTGCTAAAACTGACGATTTACTGGTTACGTATGTGAAAAAAATAAGTAAAGCTACCAGCCCGATTGCAGCATTACAATTTTATCAGGTCGAAAGCTATATCCTCAGCGGAATCAGGGTTTCGTTACTGGAAGAACTTCCGCTGCCCGATGTTAAATAATGAGTTCTGAAAATATATATTCAAAGAGCCGGAAAATGTAATTTTCCGGCTCTTTGTTTTTTTAACCTTGCCGTTGCAATTATCAGCATAAATTCAGGAAGCCTGAATCTTTTTTAACATTGATCTGAATTCTTCAGCAACTTCAATAATAAATTCATGCGTGAAGTTTTTATAGTTCACCCTTGAGTTAAATATATCTCTGATATGCCGGTAAGTTTGAATCGAAAATCCCCTATCGCTTTCTAATCCGAGGTATTCCGACCAAAGTGGGGCAATCTGGCGGTCAATAAGCTGGTTTCCGTTTTCAAATGTCTGGTTAAACAGTTTTTTCTGTCCATTCCGGCTTAACTGAACGTGAAACATTACCATCATTTTATTCTCCATCAATAAATTAATGTAATCCGGAGTTATATTGCTGAGTTTGGAAATTTCGTTACAAAACCATTTTACAGTCTTTAAATGATGCTCCATCAGAATTATGATAAACTCATCAAGTGTTCCAAAGTAATGATAAAAACCTGATTTGTTAAGTTCAAGAATACGTGCAAGCCTCTCAATCTGAATTCCCTCAGGACCATCTTCACTAAACAACTCGTATCCGATATTGATCCACCGCTCGCGGGCAGAAGTTTTTTTCTCCATTTTTATTCTCAGTTTGCAATATCAAAAGTAGATTTTAAAAATAAATCTGACTATTTGTATTATAACAATGAATTAATGAATTTTGATTAATTCACGACGCTGTTTTAAATAAAACATTCAGCTTTCATAAAATGAGGGGATGAAAATATTTCTACCTGCCAATCAATAGTTTCTGAACCTGAATTCTTCCTTTTTGAGATATCTTCAGAAAATAAACACCGGGTGAAAGTTTTCCGGGATTTATTTCAACATGGTTATCGCTGAATCTTTTTTCGAAATGCTTTACCCCGTTTACATCATAAATACCGATCAGCATTTCGTGAGAATTGCCGCTCCCCATATCAATCCTGATCACCCGTGAAAAGGGAACCTGTGTGATTTTTATTTCACCGGTTTTTCCAAGTTCCCCGACTGCTGTAGCGCGATCGTTGATTTTAAAGATTTTGCCACTACTTAATGCACCAACATAAAGTTGCCCCTTTGCATCTTCTCCGAAAGTGCTGAAATTATTACCCTGAAATCTTCCGAAATCCTCTTTAATCCAACTATCTCCGGCTTTGTGAAGTGTCCAGATCCGATCGGAACAATAATCAGTAAAAAAGTATTTGCCATAAAATGGCGATTCTGCAGAACCCCGGTAAACATAACCACCCGTCACCGAGCATTCAATATCCTGCGGATAAGCAAATACCGGAAAAGTAAAACTGGTTTCAGAATTACACGCCGTTGCATTGTAAACCTGATTTCCTTCGTAACACTTCCAGCCATAATTTTCACCTCCTTTGCTGCCGGCAGGCTGAAAATTTACTTCTTCAAAAGCATTCTGTCCAACATCGGCTATCCAAAGATCGCCCGTTAACCGGTCGAAACTGAACCGCCAGGGATTACGCAAACCCAAAGCCCAGATTTCAGGCAAAACTGTACTGCTTCCGAAATATGGATTTGTTGACGGAACAGCGTACGGATTTCCGTTATCAATATCAATCCGGAGCATTTTCCCCAGTAATTGTTGGGGATTTTGGGCTCTGTTCCCCGGGTCGCCACCCGAGCCACCATCACCCAGACCAATGTATAAATACCCGTCGGGCCCAAAGCACAAATCGCCTCCGTTGTGGTTGGAATACGGCTGGGGAACAGTCAGAATCTTTAATTCAGTCTGTGGATCGGCCAGATTCTGATTGGCAGGATCCACTTTAAAACGTGAAATATGGGTACTGTCGCCCTTTCCGATGTAGTTTACATAAAAGTATCCGTTCGTTTTATACTGCGGGTGAAAAGCCAAACCCAGCAAACCACGTTCGCCACCGAAAACCACCCTTTCGCTGATATTCAGAAAAGGTTGAGGATTTACAGCGCCCGCAGCGCTTACAATATGAATATATCCCCGTTGATTGACAACAAAAAGACGGTCGTCTCCGGCATTTGTAATTCCTACAATACTTGTCAGGCCGCTGGCAAATGGAATCAGATTGTTTTCATTCTGACCAAAAACTTTTGATGATGCATGAAAACAGATAAAGAAGATGAGCAGTAGTTTAAATGTTTTCATAGATATATGTTGTTATATAAATACCAAATGGTATTTATATAACAATGCCGGAATTGAAATAGTTTTTCCAATTATCTGTGTATGGTTTATAACGCTGAATATTAACTCATTTTGAATAGAAATTTTGAACTGATTTCACCTTAAACTTACTATTCAATAAAATACGATAAACAAAATTAAACGCAAGCGTCTGCTGCCTTTTGCTATTTTTTGCCGGAAAAATAAAATTCAGAACTTTTGGATTCTTACTTTTGTTAAATTCAAATATCACATTTAAAGAGTGTTGTAATCTTTTAACAAATTAACTTCTATGAAATCATTCTTAAAAATCTCAGTCAATTTATTGCTGGTCTTCTTATTTTCGATTACAGGCTGTGCACCTAAAAAGCCGGCAGTTACACCCGAAGAAATGCGTGCCATAGTTAAGGAGGCATACATTTATGGTTTCCCGATGGTTGACAGTTACCGTATTTTTCACGCCTATTTTGTTGACGAAAACAATGCAGAGTACAAAGCGCCCCTCAACCAGATAAAGAACATGGCAAGAGTATATACTCCTGCGGATAAAGCAATTCAGACGCCTAATTCTGACACGCCTTATTCGATGCTCGGACTGAATTTAATTGCTGAACCGATGGTTCTGACAGTGCCAAAAATTGAAACAGGGCGTTACTTCTCAATCCAGTTTATCGATGCTTACACCTTTAATTTCGATTATGCTGGAAGTCGCACCACCGGTAACGATGGCGGGGTTTTCCTGGTTGCAGGCCCCAACTGGCAGGGCGAAACACCTGAAGGAATCACCAAAGTGATTAAAGCTGAAACTGAGTTTGTAATTGCCGCTTACAGAACCCAGCTTTTTAATCCGGCTGACCTTGAAAATGTTAAAAACATTCAGGCTGGTTACAAGGCCGAGCCGCTTTCGGCATACCTCGGAAAACCAGCGCCTGAACAGCAGCAAGTTGCATTTACAACTCCCCTGAAACCCGAAGAACAGAAAACCTCACCTGAATTTTTCAGGATCATGAACTTTATGCTGCAATATTGCCCGGTTCACTCTTCGGAAACCGAACTGATGGCAAGATTTAACAAAGCTTCAATTGGCGCCGGTTTAACTTTCGAATACGAAACACTTTCACCTGAGCTGAAACAGGCTGTTACAGATGGTATGGCTGATGCATGGAATGAACTGGAGAATTTCAACAAAGAAAGTGTGGCAACCGGTAAAGTTACAAGCGGTGACATTTTTGGCACCCGTGAATACCTCAAGAATAATTACCTGTACAGGTTTGCTGCCGCAATGCTTGGCATTTACGGAAACTCAAAGGATGAAGCAATGTACCCGGTTTACAAAATAGACAGTAGCGGACAACCTTTGAATGGGACAAATAGATACTCGGTAAGCTTTGCACCCGACCAGTTTCCTCCTGTTAATGCATTCTGGTCGTTAACCATGTACGAGCAACCTTCAAGCCTGCTTGTTGAAAATCCGCTTAACCGTTACCTCATCAATTCTACAATGATCCCCGATTTGAAGAAAAACTCCGATGGAGGGATTACGATTTATATTCAAAATGAATCTCCCGGAAAAGATAAGGAAAGCAACTGGTTGCCTGCACCAAAAGGCCCGTTTTCTGTTTTTATGCGTTTATACTGGCCCAAAGAAGAAGCACTGAACGGAACCTGGAAACAACCGCCAATGGAAATCATCCAATAATCACTTTTACTGTTTGAGAAAACTCCGGAGAATCATGATTTTTCCGGAGTTTTTTAATCTCTGATAAAGTCTGTTTTTTCCAGGGCTGTTTTTATTATTTCAGTTTTCATGTAATTCCACTTATAATTTTCAACTAACAAAATGAACACTTTCCGGCTTGAAAAAAAACCAATTCCTATTTTGCAGGTGTTATTTGTGCTCCTGTTTCAAAATATCTGTATTAATCCATCCTTTGCGCAAACCGACACCATCAAAACACAGGAAATTAATAACTGGCGTATTGACGGTACTTTTTTATTTCACATTCACGAAGCCACTTTTACCAACTGGGCTTCAGGTGGCGATAATCAGCTTGCTTCCAAAGTTATTTTAAAACCTGTTTTTAATTACGACAACGGAAAATGGTCGTGGGAAAATACGTTTGACTTCAGGTATGGTCAACAGCGAAATGCCGGAGAAGGCCTCAAAAAAAATGAGGATGAAATTGCTTTTATTTCAAAAGTTGGAAAACGGTTTTCTGAAAAATGGAAATTTAGCGGAATGTACACTTTCAACTCACAGTTTGCTCCATTTTGGGATGGCACTGTTCTTAAATCCGATTTTATGTCACCTGCTTACACCAACCTCAGCCTTGGATTTGATTATGTGCCGAACACAAAACTGAGTATTTATGTTACTCCCTTAAACATGCGCAACACCTGGGTTTTTAATGATTCTATTTCGGCAAGAGGCGATTACAATATGGAACCCGGCAATTACCTGCGTTTCAGATTCGGACCTTCCTTCCTTTTAACATACAAGGGTGATATTGCCAAAAACATAAAACTCGACACCAAATTAGGTTATTTTCAGGATTTGATTGATGGTATTGGCGACCCGGTGGTGAATTGGGATGCCCTTTTCAACATGAAGGTTAACAAATTTATTTCGGCTTCGTTTAACTTCACATTGTTTTACGACGAAGATTCAAAAACCGATATAAAGGACGAATCGGGAAATGTAATCGGGCAGGAAGCCAAAGTACAGTTTAAACAGTCACTAGGCGTTGGTTTAAGTTATACCTGGTAAAAACTTTTATAAATATCCAGAAACAAATTACCTGATTAGTCAGCCTGCACCAACATGGTCATTGAAACAGGTGCAACTATGATTTCATCAGAAACTACTTCACCCAGACCATTTTCATCAATATCTCCATTCTGCGCTACAATTTTAAAGGTTCCTTCGGGCAATGGAACAATAGCCTCTGAGTTTCTGCCATTAAAATGAAGAATGATCTTTTTCCACGAGTCGCCAGCTTCACCTGCCATAATACAATACGAAACCACGCCAAGCTGGTATTGTGTACAGAAGTTCAGGTTTTTGCTGATTTTTTCTGTACTCCCCAATCTGAATGCCGGGTGATTTTTCCTGAGCCGGATCAGTTTCCGGAAGTATTCAAAAACATCGGCATATTTTTCTTTTCGTTCCCAATCAATCTGATTCACCGAATCGGGCGATTTATAAGAATTTCCGTCGCCATTTTTGGTGCGGCAGAATTCAACTCCCGCATGTAAAAACGGTATTCCCTGTGATGTCAGAATAAGGGCACCGGCCAATTTCACCATCTTGCGCAAATCCGCATCAGTGGCTTTCGGTACGCTCATCTTCAGTTTATCAAAAAGCGTATAATTATCGTGGCACGAAACATAATTAATACACTGTGTTGGTTCGGCTGCCCACGGAAATTTCGAACTCGCAACATAATCGTAAACAATCTGCGGATGACTGGTGGCAGCAATTATTCCGAATTTTACGGCTTCCTCGCGTAATTCGAGCCCGCTCACAAATCCTTTTGATTTTTTGTCGCCATGACCGCCTTTCAGCGCATCGCGGAAATCGTCGTTAAACACGGCGATTCCGGGTAATTTTGCAATGTTGTGCTTCACTGCGCGTCTTTCCTCGGGCATCGGGCTTTGGTCGGCAGCCCAGCCTTCGCCATAAAGCAAAAAGCCGGGTTTAATTTTATTCAGTTCATCGCGAATCTGTTGCATGGTTTCCAGATCGTAAATTCCCATCAAATCGAACCTGAAACCATCGATATGAAATTCAGCCGCCCAGTATTTCAGCGAATCGACAATGTATTTGCGTACCATGGCACGCTCTGTGGCTATTTCGTTGCCGCAACCCGAAGCGTTGGCAAACGAGCCGTCAGGTTTCTGTCGGTAAAAATAACCCGGCACTGTCTGGTTAAAAACCGACTCTTTGGTGAAATAAGTGTGGTTATAAACCACATCGAGAATGACTCCTATATTGTTTTGGTGCAGTGACTGCACCAGCTTTTTTATCTCCTTTATCCTGACAGTTCCGTCGTTCGGATTGGTGGCGTACCAGCCCTCGGGTGCGTCGTAATGCTGCGGGTCGTAGCCCCAGTTGTATTTTTCAGCGGGGTGTTCTTCATCGATGGTAATAAAATCGCTTACCGGAAGCAGGTGCACGTGTGTGATTCCCAGTTCTTTCAGGTGAGAAAGCCCGGTGGCTGCACCGTTTTTTGTTCTTGTATTTTCCTCGGTAAAACCCAGGTATTTCCCTTTGTTTTTTATCCCAGAATTCATGGCAATCGAAAAATCGCGCACATGCGTTTCGTAAATTATTGCATCGGTAAAGCAGGGTAAATCAATGCATTTATCGCTGTCCCAATTTTCAGGGTTTGTTTTTTTCGGGTTGAAAATCATGCCGCGTTTGCCATTTACCCCCACACAGCGGGCATAAATATCGGGTACTTCTTCGAGCCACTCTCCGTCGTTAATTTTCAGGGTATAAAATTTCCCTTCGTAATCGCCTTTCAGGATGGTTGACCAGAGACCTTTTCCATCGGGCTGAAGTGTTGTTTTGTGAAAATGTTCGCCGCTTTGTCCATCTTTATACAGCCGCAATTCGATCAGATGAGCCGTGGGGGCCCAAATTTTTACAATGGTTTTTTCAGGGCTCCAGAAAACGCCCAAATCATTACCCTCATAAAAAGGGTAGGTCGAAAAATCGATATGGTTAAATTTCCAGTTTCGCATTCAGAATTTAAAAAATGTTTTCCGTAAGAAAACGGAATGTTTGCCACGGTATTTTCCGTTCACGTTATAAATAATGATGTTAACTTTCGGGTATCCTTTTAGTTTGCGGTCGTACCCATAAAACGGTGAAAGATCGATGTTCAGCGTATGAGATTTCCCTTTTTCAAGAAAGAGCGGGTAAACCGAACGCCCTTCAACACCGCTGATCCTGAACTTGCGTTTCAGCCACCAGTTATCAAAAACCAGCATCGGGCGGTCGATATCAATATCTGAACTCCCGGTATTTGTTACGGTAAGTGCAATAAATTCAGGATAATACAACCGGCTTTTCCCGATTTCGACCCTTACTTTTTGTTTAACCGACCAGTTTGTGTATTTAATTTTCCCGATCAGAAACCGAATCAAACCAAACAACAACACTCCCGCCAATAAAATCAGCCAGGGCAGGTTGTCGTCAATCAACGGAATTCCTGTGGGTATCAGTAATAAAATTCCGGCAATGTTTCCTTTCGGGTACATCATTTTTTTGTTTCGATTTCGGTTGCGGCAAAAATAAAAGAAAATAGTACCCCAAAACACCCCGTTTATAATTTGATCATAAGTTTTGAGTTAAAACCACTGTCTTTTTCTGAAAGATACCACACCCACAACAGACAAACCAATAGAACCCGTGATAATTAATGGCAAAGCCCATTTCGATTCTTCGAGGAAATTCGGGACATTCATCCCAAAAATACTGGCTACCAAAGTCGGAATCATCAACACAATTGAAATAATGGTCAACTGTTTCATTACCACGTTCAGATTGTTTGAGATTACCGAGGCAAATGCATCCATCATGCCACTTTGTATATCGGAATAAATCTGCGCTATTTCAAGTGCCTGTTTGTTTTCAATGATGGCATCCTCGAGCAGGTCTTCGTTTATTTCAGAGGTTATCTTTTTTGCATTTCTGAGTTTGGCCAACACAATTTCGTTGCCTTTTATGGAAGTGATAAAATAAACCAGACACTTTTCCATCTTCAGCAACTTGTTCAACTCTTTATTTTTAATCGATTTTTCAAGGTCCTGTTCCAGGGCCGATGTCATTTGATTGATCTGTTTCAGGTACCGCAGGTACATATTGCCTGACCGCAAAAACAACCGCAAAATGAAATTGACCGGGTCAGTGATTTGCCGGTACTGTTCTCTTATTTGTACCGATTGACTAAGTGGTAAAACTTCATTTTCCTGTAGACAGATAGTCATAGTATAATTTTCGGTCATAAAAACGCCCAGCGGGATTGTTTGGAAGGGGACTCCGTTGTTGGAAGTTTCCACCGGAATTCGAAGGATAACCAGGGTCCAGTCATCTTCAAACTCAACACGCGATCTTTCATCGATATCCAGGATGTCGTTGATCAAATCAGCCGGTAATCCGAATTCATTATTGATTTCGTGAATTTCAGATTGGGTCGGATTTACAATATTTATCCAACAACCTTTTTCAAGTTGATTGGTTGTGGTAAACCCACCAAAAGTTTTATAAATTTTAATCATGATGTAGTCTCCTTACTTTGTCTGTAAGGAAACATAACGCGCCCTTACAGAATTAACAACTAATGAATTTACTATGATACGGGCCTTCGTCCATTTGACATATTTTTAAATTTCAGTTGCAAAAGTAATATTTTTATCTGCTTTGATCATCACTTGAAATACGATTTCAGAATAATTAAGATTACACAGCTTGGTTCTTATATAATATTAATAAACAATATTTTATGGAAATATTTCAACAATAAAAAAAGGGTCCCAACCGGCACCCTTTCCCTATCATTTTCAAAAAATTAAACATTTCAAGGTACAATCACTTTTTTTGTCAGCATATCTTTTACAACCATTTCAGCAAACTTCTGTGCTTCTTCCTCCACTGATTTTATGTTGGTTGATTTGGTACGACCCGTCCATAAAAGTTCTTCCTTTGCCACATCGTACAGGTTGCATTCCAGAAAATAGGTCACATCATCCACATAATAACCCGATTCATAGGCTACACCCAGATTGTATGAATAATAATTATAGTATGCCCCGTACGAAATTGGCATTGTTGCCGCACCTGCAACCACCATGGGTGTGCCGTAATAGCCGGTTCCACCCATCCAGTAATTGCTGTTGTAATCCTGCACGTAACGTTGCTCTTTTTGCTGGTCGAGCAAAGAAACAATTATCAATGCATCAAACTTATTCTCCTCCACTTTGCTTTTTATTTTTGCTTTCAGTGCTTCAGGATTTTCCGATTTGCTGACAATATCGCCCATTTTACCAGCAAACGGAAACACTTCGTAGGTTGGCATGGCATTGAAACTTTTGTCCTTAAGATTAGCGGCAATTGCCCTCTCTATTAAATAACGACCTGATTCACTGGGAGAAATTGCCACAACACCTATTTTTTCAAAATGGTTGTTTTTCAGTTCTTTATTTTGCCACGAACCAACCAGTTTGGTTGAACTACTGCAGCCAAAGGCCAGAAACAAAACAATTACTGCATAAAAACTTACTGCTTTTTTCATATTCACTTTTTACA
>CAZXVT010000008.1:0-4283 GCA_964644015.1 uncultured Maribellus sp. | reverse complement strand
AAAATAAAGGTAGTTAAATAACCATTCTGACTCTTATTTGTTTCATAATTTCTGAACCTGAACGTTTATGTGCCGAAAATAATTTTGTATATTTTCACGATAAAATCTGACTAAATTAACTGTTTTTCAAATGAATAGAATTCTGCTTTTATTAATTACGGTGCTGTTGCCAATCCTGCTTTCGGCCCAGAAAAACCAGAAAACCAAAGACTCATCAAAAACTGAAGATTTTAATATCGAAGAAGTCAATGACACGATAACTTCGGCCGGCTTTTTCGACACCGATGCTCCGTTTAAAATTTCATTGACCTACGATATTACTTCGTTTATTAAAAACAAGTATGAAGGAGAATATATAGATGCTGTACTTCAAATCTATCCCGAAAATTCGGAGCCAATTGTGAAGAACATCAGGCTGAAAGCAAGAGGTAATTTCAGGAAAGGGCAATGTTTTTTCCCACCAATCTATCTGAATTTTAAAACCGACAGCATCAGGCAAACCGAACTGGCCGGAAGAAAAAAGATAAAAGTGGTTACTCATTGCTCACATTCGAAAAATAGCGGAATACCAATTTTAAAAGAATATCTCGCCTATAAAATGTATAACCAGCTTACACAGAAAAGCTTCAGGGTGAGGTTGCTCGACATCAGTTATATTGACACAGGTAAAAAACAGTACCGTTTTAATGAACCCGGATTTATTATTGAACCCGAAGATTTGGTGGCCGACAGAAACAATTGTATTCTGATTGACCCGATGGTGATAAAACCCACCGACCTGCAGGAAATTGATGCCGACCGCGCTGCACTTTTTCAATACATGATTTCGAATACTGACTGGCGCATAAAAAGCGGGCACAACACAAAATTTATGAAATCGCTCAGCGAGGTAACCGACAAAGTTATTACAGTTCCTTACGACTTCGATTTTTCGGGGTTTGTGGAATCCGGTTATTCTTTTCCCCAGGAATGGTCGGATTCTCAAAGCATTTATGTGCGCGATTACCTGGGTTATTGCCGCCAGAATGAAGAAAGTTATCGTGAAAACCTGAAACTTTTTGAAGAAAAGAAAGATGAAATTCTCGGTGTAATCAATTCGTTCAGCCTGCTTTCGGAAAAAGAAAGAAAAGAATGCGTAAAATTTATTGAAGGTTTTTACAAAGAAATCAAAGACCCGGATTCGTTTATTTCCTTTATTTCAAGAAATTGTCAGTCATTTGATTTTTAAAAACATTAAATTATGGAAACCAGCCTGGCCGCTATTTTTGTACTCCCTGACATTCACGTAATGCTCGACTTTTTTATCCGGCTCCTTTTTAATTACCTTACCATTTTTGTACTGGCCCGTTATATTTTCTATCCCCACAACGGGCAAAAGGAGATGATTTTTACGTTTGTGATACTGGGTCTTGTGGTTTTTCTTATTTCCTCGGCACTCAGCCGGTTGAGCATTGAATTTGGTTTTGCACTCGGACTTTTTGCGGTTTTCAGCGTCATCCGTTACCGCACCATTCCTGTTGAATCAAAAGAACTTACATATCTTGCAGCAGTAATTGGTATTTCGGTGATCAATGCTTTGGTAGAGTCGAAGAATTCGGAATGGATGGCCTTCATCATTGCCGATTTTATCCTGGTAATTTCTGTTTACATTTTTGAAAAATACACTCCTGCAAAAATGATCGGGAAGAAACAACTGATTGCCACTTTAACTGATTTGGGCATCATCAATAACAAACAACTTCTTCAGGAAGAACTTGCCAGACAAACCGGCCTGAAAATCTTCAAAACTGATGTTTCAAAAATAAATGCCTCAAAAAAGGAGATTACAGTTTGGATTTATTACCGATAAACCGGACTATTTCAAATCACTGAAATCAAATTTCTGATAATACTCCAGCATTTCTGCGGGTTTTTCCAATCTATCCGGCAGTGGTTTTTTTGAATACTGCTGGAAGTACAAAACACAGGAATTTCGCCACCATTCAGCCAGTTCTTGCTGCTTGCCGAGTTTTGTTTTTACCATTCCGAAAAGTTCACTGTCTATTTTTCCATCTAACGAATTCCACTCTTTTTGCATCGTTTTTACACCATCAACCCCTGAATAATAATGATAACAGAGTTCATCCCAAAGCGTTTTCCCCGATTTCATTTTATAGTCCCAAGGCAGATGATGAAACCAGAGGAGGTATTTTTCTGGACAGGTTTCCGGGTTGGCAAAAACACCGGCAACTGGTTTGTGGTATTGACTGGTAGCGTCACTTCCTGATGGGGTGCGGTTAAACCCGATTCCGATAGAATCAGCGCGGTGATAATAAACCGAAGTCCAGTCGGCACGACCCCGGTTTACCCACGGTCCCGGCCCGAAATGGTGGTTGTAACCCATAATATGATGCAAGCCCAGTGGTGTCATGTAATTCACAGAAATTTCCCGCGAATCCATCATCATTTTGCTGATTGTGGCAACAACTTTCTCATCATTCGAAAAGGTCAGTTTTATCCATTCATCCGCAATTTCTTCTGAAGAAAGGTTTGCATTCCAGGCAAGTTTTCCAAAAGCAAACCAGTTGGCCTGCGCGAAAAGATGCCCTGTCCAGTTGCGGTCGGAACCTGTGTTGGCAACCCCGGCAATCCCGGTAAGCTGATGATTTTCCAGCGAACCGTCAATCACTTTTGCCACCGTTGAACCAGCTCCTTTTGCATAGGTATCCGAATCGAGACACTCTTTAAAAAGCGGTGCCAGGTAACAAAGATCGGTCGAATGGCCCAGGTATTCCTGTGTAATCTGAAATTCCATCATCAGCGGAGTTTTGGGCATTGCGCCAAAAAGCGGGTGAAAAGGTTCGCGCGGCTGAAAATCGATGGCTCCGTTTTTTACCTGCACCAGCACATTGTCGCGGAATGTTCCGTCAAGCGGTTTAAATTCGTTGTAGGCTTGCTTGGCCCTGTCGTCGGGCACATTGTTGTCGTACACAAACGCACGCCACATCACAATTCCGCCAAAAGGTTTCAGTGCGTCGGCCAGCATGTTGGCGCCGTCGGCGTGCGAGCGGTTGTAGTTTTGCGGCCCGGGTTGACCTTCAGAATTTGCTTTTACGAGAAAGCCACCAAAATCGGGAATATACGAATAAACTTCTTCCACTTTCTTTTTCCACCACTCCTGCACAGCCGGGTCAAGCGGGTCGGCAGTTTCCATTCCGCCAATATTTACCGGCGAACTAAATTTGATGGAGAGATAAACTTTCAATCCGTAGGGTCTGAAAATATTGGCCAGCACCGCCACTTTTTCAAGATATTCGGGTGTGAGCATCGCCGGATTGGCGTTTACATTGTTCAAAACTGTTCCGTTAATGCCGATGGAAGCGTTGGCACGGGCGTAGTCAGTGTATCGCGGGTCGGTTTTTCTGGGAAGACTTTTCCAGTCCCAAAGCGATTGCCCGGCGTAACCGCGTTCGATGGAACCGTCGAGGTTGTCCCAGTGATTCAGCACCCTGATTTTTATTCCGGGAGAACTTACAATATTCAGGTTGCTGATATTTTTACCTGTTTGCACCAATTGCAGAAAATGGTAGGTTCCGTATAAAACACCAATATCGGATTTGGCAGTAATTACAATGTTTTTACCGGGTTCCGAATAAATAACAAATCCTTCCTCACTTGTTTGTCTGATTCCTTTTTCTATTTCAGAATTCTTTGCAAAAGCAATGTTTTCCATTTTTCCGGCAATAATTACGTTTTGCTCAGCATTGCTTTTTGCTGATGGAAGTTTCTTTCCCAGTATAGTTTCCAGTCCTGAAGACAGTTCGCTTTTTACAAGTTTCATTGTTGGAGATTCCCCGGCAATTAACAGACTTTTTATCTGTTGATTGTATTCGCTTTGCAGTTTTTCTGCAACAGGTTTGTAGTTCAGCCATAAATTGTAACCATCGCTGGCAGCATTAGCCTGACTATTCAAAATCAGAAGAATCAATAAAAAGAAAACAGAAATACATTTCATGATACGGTCAGTTTAGTAAATACATTCGAAGTTTAAATACAACAAAAACCTGAATACATCAAGCATTGATAACAAAAAAGTTGCGTTCAACCAGATTGCCAATTCATATCCTTTTTATATTTTTACGGCATCAATCAATTGAGAAATAATGATTTCGCGACCGCATAAAAACAATCTGCCCGGTACCTACCGCTGCCTTTTCAGCTGCCGGATGTTTTATGCCTGAAAGCCCCCTCCGTCTCGCGAATTAGCGAGAGAAAAATCTTACTGATTTCTTATTCTTTATTCC
>CAZXVT010000007.1:9131-55146 GCA_964644015.1 uncultured Maribellus sp. | reverse complement strand
AAATAGAATAACAGAGAATTTAATATTTAATAAAATTTTTCAAAGAAAATACTTATGGAAACAAAAAGAGAATTTTTAAAAAAGATTGGATTACTGACAGTTGGAGGCGTGGTTGCCGGTTCCGTTAATCAGGCAAAAGCAGTAACATCGGTAGTCAGTTCACCGGCTGCAAAGAAAAAAGTGGGTTTGCAGCTATATTCACTCGGGCGCGAATTGACCCAGGATGTTCCGGGCGGATTAAAAAAAGTGGCTGAAATAGGCTACACAACTGCTGAACTTGCTGGTTACGGAGGTGGTAAATTTTATGGAGCAGAGCTTGCTGAATTTAAAAAAATGGTGGCCGATGCAGGCTTGAAAGTCACAGGTTCTCATGTAAATCCACCGGTTCGGAAATATACAGCCGAAAATAAAGGTGAACTCGCCGATTTCTGGAAAAAGGCAGTTGAGGACCACGCTAAACTGGGTGTGATTACTTTGGTTCAGCCCGGTCAACCATCCATTGAAAGCAACGATGATGCAAAAATTGTTTGCGAAGTATTTAACCAGGCTGGCGAAATTGCCAAAGCAGCCGGAATTAAATGGGGCTATCATAACCACAGTGGCGAATTCCAGAAAGCTGTTAAAGAAGAAGACAAAGGGAGACGTGGTGTTCAGGGTGACATTATTTACGATCTGATGTTAAACGGAACTGATCCGAAACTTGTATTCTTTGAAATGGATGTTTACTGGACCGTGATGGGGCAGCAGGACCCGCTGGATTATTTTGAAAAATATGCAGGCAGATTCCCTGTTTTGCATATCAAAGACCGCTCGATTTTGGGACAGTCGGGAATGATGAACTTTGAGAATATCTTCAAAAAAGCTTACGAAAAAGGCCTCGATGAATTCTATGTTGAACTGGAAGGAATCAGAAGCGGGATGACACAATTTGAAGGTGTGAAGTTATGTTTCGATTACCTGAATAAAGCACCATTTGTAAAATAAATGTCTGTGAGATAAAGTACTGGCCGGCACTGTTTTTCAGATGCCGGCTTTTTTTATGATTTGGGGCAAAGTCAGTGACAAAAAGCTTCCGGTTTTATTGCCATTTCAAGATAAGGAAATGCTGGTTCTGAAAACCCTGAATTTCGATACAAATGTTCACCAACTTTGGTTGTATGCAACGACAGTTTGCTGATTCCCCTCTTTTTTGATTCATTTAAGATTGCATCCAGAATAACTCCTGCGTACCCTTTTTTTCGCGCTTCCGGAATCGTGTACATATTCAGGATATCACCCTCTAAATAGGTTGAATTCGAAAAATCACCCGGAATACTTTTTATCACAACGGCTCCGAAACTAAGAGCCTGTTTATCGCTTTCAAGTATAAAGGCAAAAAACCGGTTGGCTGAAAGCTCGTTTCTGAAATAATATTCCAATTCATTTCTAAGCGTAAATTCGCGGTTTTCATCAAGTTGTCCCTGTAATTCTTTCAGGTAGTCAATCCGATTCTTTACAAAAATCGGAATGTCAGTTTCTGTAATTAATCGAATCTCAGTTATTTGCAAGTCATTGTTCATTTTTTAATACGGTTTTTACTGAATGATTACCAAAAGTAGCAGAAATGTTTCAGGAATGTTTCTTTTAATACCGACCAATAAATCGTGCGAAAACGCGATTATTATTCCGGTGTGATTAAACTGTTTTTATTAATTTTCGGCCTTACCTGAAAAATGAATTATGTCTGCTAAAATCAAACTGTTATTAATTTGCCTTTTGAGTTTTTTTGCGGTTTTTGCACAACAAGTAAAATCTGACAGACAGTGGCCGATGTACCGTGGCAATTTTGCCTCGGGAGTGCTGGATAACAGCAATCTGCCTGAATCGTGGGATGTTGCTGGCGGTAAAAATGTTGCCTGGAAAATTGAAATTCCCGGAGCCGGTCACTCTTGCCCCATTGTTTGGGACAACAAAGTTTTTGCAACTACCGCCGTCAGCGAGGCAGATAATGGTGAGGTTAAAACCGGCATTTATGGTTCGATTGAGCCGGTCCAGGATTCGTCTGTTCACGAATGGAAATTATATTGTGTGGATAAAAAATCGGGGAAAATTCTCTGGGACAGGGTGGCTTATAAAGGAATCCCAAAACAGAAACGGCACCCGATGTCGTCACACGCCAACAGCACTCCGGCAACCAATGGCGAGTTTGTTGTTGCATTTTTTGGTTCCGAGGGTTTGTATTGCTACAACATGAAAGGCGATTTGGTCTGGAAAAAGGATTTTGGTGTTTTGCGATCGGTTTTTTTTATGGTTGAATCAGCAGAATGGGAATTCGCCAGCAGTCCTTTGATTTATGACAATGTGGTGGTGATTCAGTGCGATGTGATGGAAAATTCGTTTCTGGCAGCTTTCGATATTAAAACCGGGAAAGAGTTGTGGAAGAGGGAAAGAGATGAATATCCCGGTTGGTGCACACCCAATATTTACTTCGAAAACGGGAATCCGATGATTGCTGTGAATGGTTACAAACATCGCGGCGGTTATGATTTTAAAACAGGTGAGGAAATCTGGCGGATGTCGGGTGGGGGAGATATCCAGATTCCGACGCCAATTATTGGTGACGGATTGATCTATTTTAACAGCGCTCACGGAAAATTTTCACCTGTTATGGCCATCAAAACCAACGCTGCCGGAACTTTGATCATGCCTGAAAAAGATACAACCGAAACAGGATATTTTCTGTGGATAAAAGTGCGTGGAGGTTCTTACATGGGAACCATGCTACTTTACAACGGTTATTTGTACAATGCTGCCTGGAATGGAAAATTGACCTGTTACGAGGCAAAAACCGGTCGGGAGATTTATTCAGAAAAAGTCGGAAAGGGAAATAGTTATACTTCGTCGCCGGTTGCTGCGGATGGAATCATTTATTTTACCGATAACGACGGAAATGTTTATCGTGTAAAAGCCGGCCCTGAGTTTGAATTGCTGGGGACCAATACCTTAAATGATGTTTGTATGTCAACACCGGCAATTTCTGATGGTTTTATGTTTTTCAGAACTCAAACCGGATTGGTAGCCATTTCTTCTGAGAAATAACCTGCTTAAATAATTTAAAATGTAAAAACCAGAATAATGAAACAATACACGATAAACGAGTTACAGGATTTTGTCAGTGCTGAAATAGCGTCAGTAAGAAAAAGATTACAGCAAAATTCTCCTTCGGCCTTATATAATCCGATTGATTATTCGCTCGAAATGGGCGGCAAAAGAATCCGGCCCCTGTTGTTGCTAATCAGCTACAATCTGTTTTCCGACAGAATGGAAAAGGCATTGCCGGTGGCGGCCGCAATTGAAGTATTTCACAACTTCACACTGCTTCACGATGATATTATGGATAAAGCCGAAGTCAGGCGAAACAGGCCAACGGTGCATAAAAAGTTCAGCGAAAATAATGCAATACTTTCGGGCGATGTAATGGCATTTTTGTCGTACCGTTGTTTGTTGGAAACCGCGTTGATAAAACAACATGAGATTCTTGCACTTTTTACCCGGACAGCCATCGAAGTTTGCGAAGGCCAGCAACTTGACATGGATTTTGAAAACCGAATTGATGTATCAGAGTCTGAATATCTGGAAATGATAAAACTGAAAACAGCAGTTTTGCTTGCTTGCAGTCTGAAAGCCGGAGCACTGGCTGCTGAAGCTGATGACGAAACTGCCGGATTGCTTTATGATTTTGGATTAAACCTTGGGCTTGCATTTCAGCTTCAGGATGATTTGCTCGACAGTTTTGGCGACCAGGCTGTATTTGGAAAGAAAATAGGAGGTGATATTTGTGCCAACAAAAAAACCTTTTTATTGATTAAAACTTTGGAAAGGGCTGTTGAACCAACAAAATCAGTTTTGATGAAATGGTTAAAAACTGATTCAGCGGAGGAAGAAAAAGTGAAAGCAGTTCTTGAAATTTATAATCATTTGAATATTCAGGCAATCACTCAGCTTAAAATTGATGAATACTTTAAAAACTGCTCCGATATTCTGAATACTTTAAAAATTGAAGCAGCAAAAAAGGAAAATTTAAGAGCCATCAGCAACATTATGCTGAACCGTGTGTTTTAGTTGCGGCTAAAGAATTTAAAAGCTGAAAGAGGGTTGAACAAACTGAAAACAATTTTAAATTTGTTGAGTACTTGTATTTTTAGGAAAAAAAACAAAATCAAAAAATATATGGCTAATAATATCGGTGAAATCATTCAGGTTATCGGGCCTGTTGTCGATGTAAGTTTTGAGCGTGAAGGAAACCAGATTCCTTCCATAAATGATGCTTTGGAAGTTATCAGGGACGGAAAGGAAAACCTGATAATTGAATGTCAGCAACATTTGGGAGAAAACACGATTCGTTGTATCGCAATGGATTCGACAGATGGCTTGCGCCGCGGATTAAAAGTAATGGCAATTGGAAGCCCGATTGTTATGCCAAAAGGTGAACTGGCACTCGGACGTTTGCTGAATGTTGTGGGCGATGCCATCGACGGAATGGAACAATTACCCAAACAAGGATTGAACATTCACAATGAACCACCGAAATTTGATGAGTTAAAAACTGAAACGGAAGTTTTATATACCGGAATAAAAGTAATCGACCTGATTGAACCTTATGCAAAAGGAGGTAAAATTGGTCTGTTTGGTGGTGCCGGTGTTGGAAAAACAGTTCTTATACAGGAGTTAATCAATAATATTGCATTGGCTCACAGTGGTCTTTCGGTTTTCGCAGGAGTAGGAGAACGTACCCGCGAAGGAAACGACCTTTTGCGCGAAATGATTGAAGCAGATATTGTTGATTATGGAGAAGAGTTTAAACACTCGATGGAAAAAGGCAGCTGGGATTTATCGAAAGTAGATACGGAAAGACTGAAAAAATCAAAACTGGCGATGGTTTTCGGGCAGATGAACGAACCGCCCGGAGCCCGCGCAAGGGTGGCACTTTCAGGATTAACTATTGCAGAAAGTTTACGGGATGGCGATGGATCTTCGGATCATGGCCGCGATATTTTATTCTTCGTTGACAACGTATTCCGTTTTACACAGGCTGGTTCCGAAGTATCGGCGTTGCTGGGCAGGATGCCCTCTGCAGTGGGTTACCAGCCAACGTTGGCCACCGAAATGGGAATTATGCAGGAAAGAATTACTTCCACAAAAAAAGGTTCAATCACTTCGGTTCAGGCAGTTTATGTTCCGGCTGACGACCTTACCGACCCGGCTCCGGCCACAACTTTCTCGCACCTTGATGCAACCACCGTTTTAAGCCGTAAAATATCAGAGTTGGGAATTTACCCTGCCGTTGACCCGCTTGATTCTTCATCAAGAATTCTAACTCCCGAAATTGTGGGCGAAGAACATTACAACTGCGCCCAGGATGTAATCATGCTTTTGCAGCGTTACATCGAGCTTCAGGATATTATTGCGATTTTGGGTATGGACGAACTTTCTGAGGAAGACAAACTGGTGGTTCACCGTGCGCGTCGTGTACAGCGTTTCCTTTCACAACCGTTTTTTGTGGCATCACAATTTACGGGTCTCGAAGGAAAGCTTGTTTCAATAGAAGATACTATTAAAGGTTTCAGGATGATTATGAATGGTGAAGTTGATAAATATCCCGAAGCTGCATTTAATCTCGTTGGAACCATTGAAGAAGCCATTGAAAAAGGAGAAAAATTACTGGCCGAACAATAAAATATTTCAGGATGCATCTCGAAATCATCACACCCGATAAAAAATTATTTGATGGAGAAGTGAACCTTGTGCAATTACCTGGCAGTAAAGGCTCATTTACGATTTTAAACCATCATGCACCGATCATTTCAACACTCGGTTCCGGAATTATTAAAATTCAGGATACTTCAGGAAGAGAACATTCTTTTAAAACAAATGGAGGAGTTGTTGAGAATCTGTCCAATAAAATTGTGGTTCTTGTAGAATCAGCATAAACAACAAACCCTGGTAAATTGCCGGGGTTTTTAATTTTAAAATTTCAAAGTGAAAATTCTCGTTATACGATTCAGCTCTATTGGCGATATTGTTTTAACAACGCCGGTTGTGCGCTGCCTGAAGAAGCAGCTTTCAAGTACCGGGATTCATTTTGTTACAAAACATAAATATGCCAGCCTCGCAACGTCCAATCCGTATATAGATCATATACATCTTTTTAAAGATAATTTGAATGAGCTGATCCGTGAATTATCGGCAATGAAATTCGATTATATAATTGATCTTCAGAATAATTACAGAAGCGCCCGGATTAAACAGGCATTGGGTGTTAAGTCATTTTCTGTCGATAAACTGAATATCAGGAAATGGTTGCTGGTTTGGTTGAAAATCAACCGGATGCCGGCTCTGCACATGGTTGACCGTAATCTCGCAACTGTTGCTGCACTGGGCGTGAAAAATGACGGGGCGGGGCTCGATTTTTTTATTCCTTCTGATGAGGACTTCCATATCATCGATTTACCCGATCATTTCAAACGTGGGTACATTGCTTTTGTTATTGCTGCCACCTGGGCTACAAAGAAACTTCCCATCAGTAAAATCGTGGAGATTTGCCAGAATATCAATCATCCGGTGATTATTCTCGGTGGTAAAGATGAGTTTGCCGAAGGCGAGGAAATAATTTCATTGGTAAAAGGAAATATTCTGAATTTTGCCGGGAAATTAACGCTGAACCAATCTGCATCGATTGTAAAAAATGCCAATATTGTATTGGCCAACGACACAGGTTTGATGCACATTGCAGCCGCTTTCAAAAAGAAAATCCTTGTTTTCTGGGGAAATACAGTACCGGCATTTGGTATGGTTCCTTACCAGCCTCACCCAAAATCAGCAGGTTTGGAAGTTGAAAATCTGAAGTGCAGACCCTGTTCTAAATTGGGGCACACGCGTTGTCCGAAAAAACATTTCAGATGCATGAACGAAATGAATACCGAAATGGCAATTGCCTGGATCAACCAGAATTTCAAAGATGAATAACATTGGGCGTTTGATTTGCCAAAAAAAAGGGCAGTAACATTTCTGAAACTGCCCTAACCATTTAAAAACATCTTATTATTTTACCGAAACACTGTAATTATAAGAATCCTCGTTGGTAGAGAATACCACGCTGTATGATCCTTTCGGAAGTCTCGAAAGGTTGATACCATGCTGAATATTGAACTCATTGTTGAATTTTTTTGAGTACAATTCATTCCCATAAACATCAAGAACAGACATCGTAGCTTTTTCTTCTGAAAAATTCAGATAAGTCATTTTCAACTCGTTGTTGTTAAACGAAAAGTAGGGCAATACAATTTTCTTCTCTCCCACAAGATTGAGAGTACCCCTTTCAACCTGAAATTCAGATTCATTAATTTCGTTATCAACTTTTACTGTTAAATAGTAGGTTCCGTCCTCCAGTTTCGAAAAATCATAGTTTTTCTTGTAGTTTGTTGCCGGTTGCGTTGCTTTTGAGAAAATTACATCGCCAACATCATTCTTTACCGTAATCTCAATCGGGCTCGATTTCACATTCGAAATTTCTACAATCGCCAAATCGGATTTTACGCCTGTAAAGTTCACTTTTAAATTTCCTGTAGCAAAAATGCTCCCACTGATTAATAATGCAAAAAGCATTAAAATTGAGTTTTTAATTGTTTTCATTGTTTTCAAAATTAAATGTTAATACACCGGCAAAAATAAGACATGTTCGTATTTTAATTTAGGGTAGAAATGTATTACTGACACTTTAATGTTGTAAATTGGTGTAAGTCTCATAAATACAGCATTTTGTGGAGGTTTAAATTTATGTCAAGAAATTATTACCTGAAACTTAACTGTTAACATTTGACAAATTGTTTGTTTTAATTGTTGTTTTTGACTCAATCTGAACTGTTTTCATTTCCAGATTATCTGAATACGGGATTCAATGTGCCATTTTGTTTTGGCGTTTTAATCAATCAAAATTTACTATTTTAGTTCATTCAAAATATTCAGTATGAAAAGGAATTCACTGGCTCAGCTATTTGCAAAATCATTCCACAAAAATTGGGATAATATCGTTTTTTCAGATTATGAGGGAAAAGACGTAAAATACGGAGAAGTTGCGCAAACCATTTTGTCGCTTCAGCTTTTCTACCAGTTAAGCGGATTACAACGCGGCGATAAAATTGCCGTTTTAGGCAGAAATTCAGCCAATTGGGGAACTATTTTTCTTTCGGCAATTTCTTCGGGGTTGGTAATTGTGCCGGTTTTACCTGATTTTAATAAAACCGACATCAATCATATTATCCGTCATTCTGAATCAAAAATCCTGATTGGAACCAAATCGCTGATTGAGTTGGTGGATTTCGATTCGCAGGATGACCTGAAAACCATTTTGATTATTGAAGATTTTTCGCTTGCAAAATCGAAAGATGAGGGGGCACAGTTTAAACTGAATGATGCTTTTGGCTACCATAAAGAGAACAAACCTGGAAGGGAAAATTTTGAATTTTTTGAATGGCAACCCGAAGATGCGTGTGTAATTTCCTATACTTCCGGAACGTCAGGGTTTACAAAGGGTGTTTTGATTCCCGAACGCAGTCTTGTGTCGAATATCATCTTTGCGCAGGAACACATGCCACTCAAACCGGTACACAAAATTGTCTCGTTCCTGCCAATGGCGCATGTTTACGGATTGCTTTTCGAGTTTCTTTTCCCGGTTACAATGGGTTGTCATATTACATTTTTGAATAAAATGCCAACGCCGGCACTGCTTACAAAAGTGTTTGATGAAATAAAACCTCATTTAATTTTGTCAGTTCCGCTGATAATCGAGAAAATTTACAAAAAACGCCTGCTGCCCACACTAGAAAAACCAACGATTAAACTTTTACTGAAAATTCCGGGTATTTCCGGAGTGCTGCAAAAGAAAATCAGGGAAAAGTTGTTGGGTACTTTCGGAGGGCGTTTCTTCGAGATTGTAATTGGGGGCGCTCCTCTGAATGCAGAAGTGGAACAGTTTTTCAGAAAGATAAAATTTCCGTTTACCATTGGCTACGGAATGACGGAATGCGGCCCACTGATCAGTTACGAAGCCTGGAACAAAACAATGCCTTCTTCAGCCGGTAAACTTGTTGACAGGATGGAAGTGCGTATTGATTCGGCCGATCCGTATAACGAAGTGGGAGAAATACAGGTTAGAGGCGAGAATGTGATGCTTGGCTACTACAAAAACGAAACTGCCACCCGCGAATCGTTTACCGATGATGGCTGGCTGAAAACCGGTGACCTGGGTGTAATCGACAAAAACAACTTTATTTATATCAGAGGCCGATCAAAAAATATGATTTTGGGCCCGTCGGGACAAAATATTTACCCCGAAGAAATTGAATCGAAACTGACCAATCAGCCTTATATTGCCGAGTGCGTGGTCACCGACAGAAAAGGAAAACTGGTTGCCTTGATATTCCCTGATCTTGAAGCGCTGAAAGCCGATCATAAAGATGAAAGTCACCTTGGCGAAATGATGGAGGAAAACATACGGAAAACCAATGCTGAATTGCCCAAATATGAGCAAATCAGCAGTTTTGAGTTTGTAAAGGAAGAGTTTGAAAAGACACCCAAAAAGAATATCAAACGGTTTAAATATATCTGATAAATAGTCTTCAGATTTTCAATACCAACTGCAGAATCCCCAATAGATTTTTGGTGAAATTGAGCGAATTCGAAGTAGTAAGTTCGCTTCAAAACGATTTATAGTTAAAATAAGTTAAACCCAAAAATCGTGAAACTATTTAAATTGAATGTGCGTAACCCAATTACAATGTTTTGCGAGATAACTCTGAGCGTACTTAATGGATTGATTGGTTATCAGTAAGTACATTAAACGAGTAATTAATTGTTTGGTTTTTAAAAGAAAAGCGGCGGATAAAACCCCGCTTTTTTTGTATTCCTGAAACAGGTGCCAGTTTTACTTTCTTTCCCTTACTTCTTTGGCATCCACAAGTTTGTATAATTTATCAGCCCGCCGCAGTTTTTCTGAGATTTTAACAGAAATACGCTCTCCTTTCTTCCCTTCCTCAACGGGTAAAAGATCGGCCCTGATCTCATTCACAGTGGTTTCAACAACACCGGTGGTTGGTCCGATAATCACAATCTCATCGCCCACTTTCAGGTTACTGGTTTCGAGTTTAAACTCAGCCACGCCGATATTGGCGAAATAGTTGGTGCATTTCCCAACATACAATTTTCGTTTGGTGGCCAGCGAACCATAATTACGACTCCATTCACCCAAACGTTGCCCCAGGTAATAACCATCCCAGAACCCGCGGTTAAAAACAGAACTCAGCCGGTTGTTCCAGCCTTCCACTTTTTCTTCTGTGAAAGTACCCTCAAAATAGGCATCCACAGCTTCGTGATAACATTCCACCACGGTTTTTACATATTCAGCCGAACGGGCGCGCCCTTCAATTTTCAAGACCGAAACTCCCGCATCCAGAATTTTATTCAAAAAATGGATGGTTTTCAGGTCCTTGGGCGACATGATATATTCGTTGTCGATTTCAATTTCAGCGCCTGTTTCCTTGTCGGTTACAACATAGGCACGGCGACAGGTTTGCAGGCAGGCACCCCGGTTGGCCGACGAGTTCATTTCGTGCAGACTGAGATAACATTTTCCGCTGGTAGCCATGCACAGCGCACCATGCACAAACATTTCAATTTGTACCAGTCTTCCCGACGGGCCTTTTATTTGTTCCCGTTTGATCTGGTTGCTGATTTCCCATACCCTGCCCAGGTTCATTTCACGGGCCAGCACCACCACATCAGCAAACATGGAATAGAACTTCACCGCCTCAGCATTGGTGATGTTCACCTGGGTTGAAATATGGACTTCCATGCCAATGGAACGGGCATATTGAATCACCGAAACATCGGCTGCAATAACAGCCGAAACACCAGCTTCTTTTGCTGCCTGCAGTATTTTGTGCATCTGCTGAATTTCGCCGTCGAAAATCTCCACATTGAGTGTGAGGTAAGTTTTCACCTTATTTTTGGAAGCGATTTCCACGATCTTCCTCATGTCATCCAAAGTAAAATTGTTGGCAGACCGCGAACGCATGTTCAGGTGTTCCACTCCAAAATAAACAGAACCGGCACCCCCCTGAATGGCTGCCATCAGCGATTCATACGAACCCACCGGCGCCATGATTTCTATTTCCCTTCTTTCCATTTTTTGTCAATCAGGCGGCAAAGTTAAATTATTTTGAAGAAAGTCCGAAGTCCGAAGACCAGAGTCAGGAGAAGGAAGGAGAAAGATTAGACGGTGTTTCGCATGGCACATAGTTGCAAACATTTCTCTTTCCGGGGTGTTGTGACGATTGCAACTAACCAGTCTAGTGTGGATTTTTTGTATCTCACAGGTTTGGTAAGATGAATCTTATTTTCATAAACAAATATGAATACCGGAGGATATTTTTATTAGTTTTCTACTCAATACAAGCCTTTCAGCGATTTTCAGCGATCAGGAATCAGGACAAATCCCGATGGAATGAAGATAATTCCAAGCGGAATCAGGATAATTCCATTCGGAATAATAGATATTCTCTAAGGAATGGGAGCAATTCCAAATGGAATATCTATGATTCCACGTTGCTGCAACCCGATTCCATTTGGAATGATGGTAATTCTCTATGGAATGGAACCGCTTCCAAACAGAATCTCTATGATTCCAGACGGAATTAAGGCAATTCCGTTTGGAATAAAGATGATTCCGAGTCATCCCTCCCAAAAAAACATCATCCCACATTGCTGCAGGATGATGACTTAACAAATAAAAGTGATTAGAATTATAAAATTTCCCTGACCAGAGATTCTATACAAATTTTTCGCGTTTCTGGAGATTGTATAAACCGTAGAGAATAAACACAATCATTCCGATTCCGAGGAATATACGATTTTTAAAAACAATGCCCTGCCAGATTACCTGGTTCATATTGTTAGGCAAATCAAACGGGTTCAGAAAAACATTCCATTGGGTGCGTGAAAGCGTATCTGCAAGAATCAGCAATGCAACACCGATGAGTACCATTACCACGGCAGTTCCGTTCCCGTTTTTTATAATGGTAGAAAACATAAACGCCATTGAGCCGAGAAATACAATCGGGTACATTAACTGGTAAGCCATTTCAATCAGATTGATATTGTAAAGCAAAACAGAGGCTGCTCCGGCAAAAAGCAGGAGAATAAGAAAAATCAGGATATAAATCATAATCAGTCTTACCAGCCACACCTTGTACCGGTAGTTGGGTATTCCGAAAAGTATTTCGAGCATTCGTGAATCGTCGTCGTTTTGAATTCCAAAAGCCGACGGATAAAATATCAGCAGAATACCCGGAAAAATCAGGAGGTCGTAAATGCTTCCGTCATCAATTGTATTGCGTTCGAGCACCGATTGAATGGCAAAAAACACAAAAAATGCAAATGCCGAAAGCAGGAACCAGATAAACCGGTTGGCAAAAATGATCTTCAGGTTATACCTGATCATGCGGGTTGTAACCACAAGCATTGTCCGTATATCAGTTTTCTTATTCATTGGTTCCGCCTTTCACAAAATCTTTTAACAAACATAAATAAGCATCTTCGAGGTGTGGAGATACGCTGATTGCATCTTCCTGCGGTTTTTCTTTCGACAAACATCTCACCCTGATATTTTCGCCATCGCGCATGTGGTGCACAATCAGTTTTTTATCGGCAATATTGTCGAAATCCTTTGCCGGAATCGAGAACTGCCATACAAAACCATTCCCCATATTCACCATATCGTTGGGTGTTCCGAAGTATTTCAGGTCGCCGCGGTTGATTACTGCCACCTGGTTACACGAACTTGAAATATCTTCAATAATATGGGTCGAGAAAATCACAATGCGTTCGCGGCTCAGTTCCACCAGCAGGTTTCTGAAGCGGATTCTTTCGCGCGGGTCGAGACCGGCTGTAGGTTCGTCAACTACCAGGATACGCGGCAGGTTGAGCAGAATCTGGGCAATCCCGATACGTTGTTTCATACCGCCCGAAAATGATCCGATTTTGTCGTTTCTGCGGTCGTACATGTGAACACTTTTCAGAACATATTCCAACCGTTCGTCTCTGATTTTTGTGTCGCGGATTCCCTTCAGAATCGCCTGGTAATCGAGAAATTCCCAGGCACTCATATTTTCATATGTACCAAAAGCCTGTGGAAGGTAACCAATCAATCCCTGTAACTCTTCGCGGTATTTCTGGGTGTCGAGTCCGTTAATCCATATTTTCCCGTAGCTCTGTTCCAGAATACCACAGATAATACGCATCATGGTTGATTTTCCGGCACCATTCGGCCCGAGCAAACCAAACATCCCTGTATTGATTTCGAGAGAAACTCCGTTTAATGCGCGGAATGGCTTTTTACGTTTCCCAATAACCGGTATTTGCCGGACAAGATTGAAATAACCGCGGCGCAATCCGCCAAAACGTCCTTCAATACGCGCGATATTCAGATTTTTATCATGAATGTATTCACCTGACCGGTAGATTACCAAAAGCAATAACCAGATTACACCCACAAAAATCAGCATTCCCAGGTTATCCCAGCGTTTAAAGAAAACCGCCAGAAAAAGGAGAGGAGTTCCCCAATAGATAATTCTGCCCAGGATATTTTTGATTTTCAGGTATTTTTGTTTTGAAGTAGCCTCGAATTTATTCTGAAGTACCTGGTTTACCGGAATCATCAGCAAAAACTGGAAGAAGAAGATAAAATGCGCGAACACCCACATCCAGAAATTGCTTTCGAGATAAAAGAAGGTGAAATAAACTAAGAATCCGAAAAGTGGCAATTGCCATATCAGGTCATTAAAATCGCGGAATTTTTTATAATCTTTTACCAATCCGGCCCGTTCACGGAATTTAATGCCTGCTTTCCACTCGCGCATAAACCGGTTGTCGCGGTCGTAGATTTTTACCAGCTTCCGTACTTCAATCTTAATGGGCTCATCTTCGTTAATCACTTTTATACTTGCATTCCGGAGGCTGGTCATCACAAAAGCCACAACACCCGGCACGAGAATGATCAAAAGCATGTAATCGAGCAACTGCCAGATAAAAGTATCGACCTTAAACCAGATGTACACAGCGCCAATTGCGAAAACAATAGCCATTCCGGTTTTCAGCATCCAATGCAGCGATTTCAGCCAGTTGATCACATTTTCTAGCCCTGCATAAAGCGTAGGGATGAAAATAAGTGTGAGCAAAGTACTGACTGTTAAGCCGCCGATTACTGTAATGGCAAATGGTGCGCCGATAGCTCCCACATATTCGGCTTGTCCCATGGCTAGCGGGAAAAGTGCCACAATGGTGGTTCCGGCGGTGATCAGAATTGGGCGTACCCGTGATAAACCGGCAGCAATCAATGCACGCGATTTCCGGTGGCCCTGTTTGCGGAGCAGGTTTGTATAGTCAATCAGGATAATTCCGTTGTTAACAACCACTCCCAGAAGAATGAGGAAACCCATTAATGTATTGGCATTGAAAAGGCTGTTTCCGGTTAAGATTAATCCGATAAACGACCCGATTGCAGCCAGTGGAATCGAAAACATGAGCACAAAAGGCGTCACCACCGATTCAAACACCGAAGCCAGAATCATAAAAATCAGTACAAAGGCAATCCCGATAAGGAAATAGAATTCCTGGTACTGGTCTTCTTCGTGAATCACTTCCACGGCAATTCCGGCTGGCAGTTTGTAAGCACTCACAATATCGTCAATTTCGAGGCGGTAGGCTTCCAGCAAATCTTTCGACTGTTCTGCTTCGTCAACAAAACGGTAAGTCAATTCAATCTGTTTTTCCTGGTTCACCCGGGTAATACTCGATGTTCCGCGTGCATACACCACGTCCGAAATATCCTGTAAATCGTATGTAGCACCCGCGGTGCTGTTTATTTTCAGTTGTTTCAGGTCGTCAACATTCTTTTCAACGTCTTCTTCGTCAACTCCTTCCGGCAGTTTCTGTTTGATAACGATTTCGTACTCTTCTGTGCCCTGTTTAAAATTCACACCCGACGTAAATTCGCGCGAGAAAGAAGCCAGTTCAGAAGAGATATTGGTGAGATTAATTCCGTATTCATTCAGCAAAAGCTGGTTGAAATAGAGGTGCAGTTCAGGACGGTTGTCAGAAACATTCACGTTTACATTTCTGATGGAGGAAAGGTCTTCGATATAATATTCAAGGTCTTCGGCAACGCCTTTCATCACCTCGAAGTTTTCGCCTTTAATTACCACACGTTCCTGGTTGGTTCCGATTCCCATAAAAGCGCCAAATCCCTCGGAACCTGAACGGCCACCGCCGCCACCTCTGAAGCTGGCGCTCGATGTTGGCTGGGTAAGACTTATTTCGGCTTTGGCAATATTTCCGACCCGTTTTTCAACTTCGGATTTTATTTCGCCAATAGTTTTTTTGTTGATCTCTTTATATTTCTCTTTCAGTTTGAAAGTAAGAATGGCCTCTTCTTCCTGGATATTTGCAATCAGGTCCTGTTTTTCAGGAATGTCAGCCAGTCGCTGTTCCACGTCGGCCACCACAAGATCGGTATTTTCGAGAGTGGAGCCGGTTGGCATTGTTACGTAAATAGAGAACCGGTCTTCTTCCACTTCCTCCAGGCTATTGACACTGATTGCCAGAACAATAAACACGCTGACGAAGAACACAACGATGGCCCCGATAATGGTTCCGCCCGGATTACGCATAGCTGATTTCAGCAGCAATACATAAATCTGAACAATCCGGTTGTTGGTGGTAACTTTCTCGTAGAAAATGTTTTTGGCTTTTTTCCCTTTTAATAAAACATGTGCGCCGATTGGAACCAGCAACAATGCCACAAAAAGCGAAATTACCAGCGTTGATACGATAGAAACCCCGATGTTGCTCCCTAAAAGTTTCACCATGTACTCGGTTGAAAACAGGAAGGGCAGGAAAATGGCGATTGTTGTCAGTGTAGCGGCCACAATCGACCGCCAGACTTCTTTGGTTCCCTGCGTTACAGCCAGTTCGGCATCGTAACGTTTACCGGCAAGCCGGTAAATATTTTCGAGTACCACAACGCTGTTGTCAAGCAACATCCCGATGGCAAGCACCAATCCAACCAGCGTGATACTGTTAATCGAGATATTGAAAGCATAAAAAAGATTGAATGCTGTAAAAACCGAAACCGGCATACCCAGTGCCATGAATGATACAATGCGGAAGTTTTTCAGAAACATCCAAAGAACAAAAATGGCCAGTAAACCTCCCACGAGCGCGAGATCGATAATCTGGTCAATGTTCTTTTCCATCGTTTCAGCCAGGTTGGTTTGCACCACAATTTCCACGTCTTTGGGTGCCAGTTTTTTGTTCAACTCGGCAATTTCTTCCTGCACCCTGTGCGACAGGTCAATCAGGTTAGCCTGCGAATCGCTTACCAACATTATTGAAACGGCATCCAGCCCGTTAACACGGCTAATGGTTTCTTCATCTTTTACCCCAAAATATACATCTGCAACATCTTTCAGAAAAATCGGGCCTTCGGCTACCACAATATTTTCTATGTCAGTTACATTATCGTATTCGGCTGTTACATGCACAAAATACTGTTTTTGCGACTCGTGCAGATACCCTGTAAAAACGCGGTTCCGCGAGTTTTGCGTAATAGCATTCCGTATTTGTGACGGCGTGATTCCGTAAGCTTCGCAGGCTGGTAAATCATAAGTTACTTCAATCGATTTTTCTTTTCCCCCGAAAACAGTTGCCGAAGCAATTCCATCGGTATTTTCGAGATTGGCAAGAATTTCCTGTTCAACAATGTTTCTGAGCCTGTCGGTTCCGCCGCTTCCCCTGATCTGCAGTTCCATAAACTGGTTGGTAAGCTGCTGTATATCAACTTTGCTGACTGTAACAATAAAGTTTTCGTCAAGCGATTCAGCCACCTGGTCAATTTTTTCCTGAAGCTTCAGAAAAGTGTATTTAAACTCAATATTTTGTTTGAATTCAACCTGAATTGTTGCACTGCGGTTATTCAGAAACGTTTCGATATTCTCGACCCCTTCCATGGTACCCACGGCTCCCTCGATGGGGATTACTGCCTGGTTTTCCATGTATTTCGGATCGACTTCGAGGCGCGACTGAATCTGTACAAACAGCATGGGCAGTTCAGCATTGGGGATCAGCTCAACAGCCAGTTGTTTGTATGAAACATATCCCAGCATGGTAAGTCCGATGAATACCATGCTGATGAATACTTTCCTATGTAATATGAATTTCATATTTTACGATTAATTGTAAACTGAAGCTGTTCAGTTTTTACCAAATACATTTCTCGCCCTGTCAAGAATGTCGAAAACACACGGGATCACAATCAGGGTCATTAAAGTAGATGTGGTTAACCCGCCGATTACAGCCAATGCCATTGGTGACCGCAGCGAAGCGCTTTCACCAAAACCGAGTGTTAACGGAACCAAAGCCAGAATGGTTGTGAGACTGGTCATCAGGATCGGGCGTAACCTTTGCTGCCCGGCTTCAATGATCGCACTTCTCCGGTCGAGTCCCGCCTCCATTAACTGGTTAATCCTGTCAACCAGAATAATCGAACTGTTTACGGCAATACCCGCCAACATGATAATACCAATGATGGCCATGATGTTGATGGTTTTTCCAAGAATAAAGAAGGTGAGTACTGTACCAACCAAAGCCAATGGTATGGTGAGCAATATTGTGAAAGGATGTACCAGCGATTCGAATTGCGAAGCAAGTACCATGTAAACCAACACGATGGAAAGCAACAGGGCAAAACTCAGGCTGCTGATCGACTCCTGGCGTTTTTCCTCTTCACCGGTCACCATAATCCGGTAATTGGGTTGTAATTCGATGGTGGAAGTGGCTTGCCTGATTTCGGCAGCTACTTTATCCAGCGGAACTTCATTATTAATCTGAGCCGTAATTTTGCCAATCCTGTTCTGGTTGCGCCTGAAAATTTCTTTCGGGGCAATTTCCTGCGTAATTTCTGCAATTTCATTCAATCTGAAAACCTGGTCACCTGAAGTAATGAGAATATCATTAACCTGACTTAAAGTTTTTTCAGGAACTTTGATGGTAATATCGCGTAATTCGCCATCCCTTTCAATTTGCCCGGCACTTTTGCCTTCCAGTTGATCCTGAATCTGGGTCACCACTGTGTTTATGTTGATGCCGTACATTCCGGCTCTCATCCTGTCAACTTTTACTTCAATTTCGGGTGCACCGTCTTCCAGCGAGGTCTGAATATTATAAAGATCAGTCAATCCGGTCATTTTTTCCTTTACCTGGTTTACCACCGATTCGATTTCATCCAGTTCTTCACCCCTGACTTCCACAACAACAGGTGCATCAGTTGTTCCGAGAATAGAACTCAGCGAAGTTTGCTCCTGTTTAAAGGTCACTTCAAGTCCGGGGATATTGGTTGTAAGCTGGTTTACAGAGGCTACCAGCGATTCGGTGGAGATGGTTGAATTTTCTTTCAGCGAAATGAGGATTTCGGCTGTATTTTCCCCTTCAAAAATCGAAGTGGCATCTTCAATCATTCCTGATGAGGGACCAGATCTTGAATAGATTACATCAAGATTTTCGCCCAGATAATCAGTTAATACCGATTCAAGATTTCTGACCATCGATTCAGTGCGCGCAAGTTCGGTTCCTTCCGGGAGTTTTAAATCAATTGTAAGTTCCCGGGTTTGCGTTTTGGGCATAAACTCAGTACCGATAAACGGCAGCATTAAAACGGATCCTGCCAGTAATGCAATTGCCAGAATTACAACCAGCCATTTTGCTTTCAGTACTTTATCGAGAAAACGGCCAAAACTTTTAATCTGTACCGATTTGCTGATTGCAGCTTTTGGTTTGTTTTTGTATAGCCGGTGATACATCATGGGAATCAGAAAGATAGCCACGAATAGCGACGAAATCAGCGAGAAAGCCACAGTCCAGGCCTGGTCTTTAAAGAGTTCGCCCGAAGCACCATGGATATAAACCACCGGCAGGAATACCACGATGGTGGTTAATGTTGAAGCAGTAATAGCACCGCCAACTTCTGCTGTTCCGTTAATGGCTGCATCGCGCACGTTGGCCCCGCTTTCATGGTTCCGGAAAATATTTTCCAGTACCACAATTGCATTGTCAACCAACATTCCCGCACCCAAAGCCAGACCTCCCAATGTCATGATGTTGATGGTAAGGTCATTAAAATACATCAGGTTGAAAGTGGCAATTACTGAGATTGGAATGGCTACACTTACGATAAGTGTTGTTCCGATGCGTCGCAGGAAAACAAACAGTACCACAACTGCCAGTAAAATCCCGATTAATGCTGAATCCTGCACTTCGTTGATGGCATCGCTGATAAATTTTCCCTGGTTGGATACTAAAACCAGTTTATAACCAGGCAATGCCTTTTCTATTTGTACAAGTGATTCTTTTACCTGATCGACAGTTTTTACAGTATTGAATTTTGTTTCTTTATAAATGGCAAGGCCAACGCAACGTTTCCCGTTTACATGTACAATATTGTAAGGGTCTTTGTTCCCGTATTTAACCGTGGCAACATCTTTCAGAAATATGGGTGCCCGCTCAACAGTGGCTTGTGCGTTGGTGGTCGTTCTTGTGGCTTTATAACCTACAATCAGGTTCTCGAAATCTTCTTTGTCGCGCAAAAGACTTACACCTTTTACAATATATTGAGTTCCGAGTTCACTGATGCGGCCACCCGAAACATTCCGGTTGTAGTTCTGAATTCTTGTACTGAGTTCATCCAGCGAAAGATTTTGCGATTCGAGCCTGTACATATCAGTTACGATAATGATTTCGCTTTCTTCCTGGCCTGCAAGTTCCACTTCGGCCACACCTTCGAGCCTGACAAGTTCGTTTCTGATATAATTTTCGGCTGCTTTTCGGATCTCATTCATATCGGTTATTTCTGAATGAGTTACACCAATGAGCATAACAGGAGAAGCATTCGGGTCGTGTTGTGTAATTTTCAGTTCATCGATTTCAGAGTTTTGGGTAAGCGTGTTAAGCGATTTCTGAAGATCGAGAAATGCTTCGTCCATGTCTTTATCCCAGCCATATTCGACGGTTATTTGAGCCGAACCGACTTTTGAAACCGAAGTTACCTGGGTAACACCCGATTGACGCATGGAGAGTGCCTCAATGTTTTCCACAAATTGTTTTTCCATCTCCTCAGGCGGACGTTCCCCTGATTTGACCTCAACAAAAATGCGGGGTGAATTTAAATCGGGAAACAGGTCAACTCCCAGTTTGCCGAATGAAATGTATCCCAGTAAAATTACACCAAGCACAACCATCAGTACGGTTACCGGGTAATTAACCGAGAATTGAGTTAATTTCTTCATTTTACAATTTTTCGGATGGTTGCAACTGTTACAGAATTATTTTCACTTTCGAGTTATCGCGAAGTGTTTCAAACCCTTTTATGATAAGTTTTTCGTTAACTTTTAAACCTTCGATAACTTCCACCTGGTCTTTATTTTCAATGCCGGTTACAATCTGGCGGTCGTCGGCAGCGTTGTTGCGTTCAACTACAAAAATGTATTTTCCGCGGTTTCCTGATAAGATTACGTTTTTCGGGATCACAATCACACTGTCTTTTGTGGCTGTGATAATATCGGCTTTAATAAACATGCCGGGGCGTAATTTCAACTCGGGATTATTAATCTGAAGTTTTCCGGTGAAAGTTCGGGTTTCAGAACTGATCATCGGAGAAAGTTCGCTTACTACACCTCTCAGTGTATCTTCAGCAATTGTATAATTGGTAATCAGCACTTCCTGTCCGGTTTTTACCTCTGAAATGCTTTTTTCCGGAAGGTTTACGTCGATGTACATTTTATCGTAATTCATTAAAGTAACCATTGCCTGGCCCGAAGTAATCCTTGTTCCTTTTGTGTAATAGGGCAAATCAACAATAACTCCTGAAAAAGGAGCAGTTATTTTCATTTTTTTAAGTCGTAACTCTGCGCTTTCGTAATCATATTTTGCGTTGGTTTTCGATACTTCAGAATTCCGGAGTTCACGAAGTGTTACACCCCCTTTTTCGTAAAGCGATTTCTGTTTTTCATATTCACTCTCCGAAATCTCGAGGTTCAGTTTTTTGGCATCGAGTGCTAATCCGTTTACATATTCAGCATCTTCGATGCTAATAAGAACCTGTCCTTCCTTAACACGGTCGCCAAGTTTGAAAGGCGCACCCGTAGCCGGATTGATCATCAGATTATACTGACCGGTAACTTCTGAATTGATGGTGGTTTCGTAAATTGCTTTTGCAGTTCCGGTGGTATTGATGAACTGGCTGATGCTTTGTTTTTTTACATTTTCAACGGAAACCGGAACGGCAAGTTCGGTTGATTCTGCACTTTGCTGGTTGTTGCACGAAATAGCTCCGATAGCGGCTGCTGCAACGATTACGAGTAGTTTTATATTCTTCATTGTTTTATTTTTTTGCTGAATTTCCATTTGCGTTTAGATAAAGTTCTGTCGGTAATATTGGCTGGTTTTTTTCGAAGTCGTAAAGAGTCTGAATTTTAAGATTTAATAATTCGATTTTATAGTTAATCAGCGCCTGGGCTAATGCAATTTTCTTTTGCGAAAGCTGGGTCTGGTAAAGGTTCAGGTCCATACCGGTAAGATCGCCGTTTTGATAACGCTCAAGATTGATTTCGTAAGTAAGCTGAGCGTTAATCTCGTTTTGTTTGGCAATCTCAATCTGTTGTAGCTGGTTTTGCAGGTTTCTGTAAACCTGTCGAACTCCGATAATTATCTGGTTTTTTTCATCCGACAGATTCAGTTCCTCCGATTTAATGGTGGCTTCCTGTGCGGCAATGCGCGCTTTCTTTTCACCCCAGTCGAAAAGCGGAATGCTGAAACTGAGATTTACAGAAGGACTTCGGGTGGGTGAATCGAAAATCTGGCCGATGTCTTCATTATCACCGGTTACACCAAGTCTGAGATTCAGATCGCCTCTGAACTCGTTTAATGCTTTAACACGGATCATATCAAACTGACTTGTTTCAATATTAATTTCGCGCTGACGAAGTTCCATTCTCGATTTCAACCCATTGTCAATGGCTTTATCCAAATCAACTTTTACAGGATTGGCAGCAATATCGCCCAAAACCAGAAAGTCTTCATATAAATCCATTCCAAGATAAAGTTTCAGCTGGTCTTTTGAATTTTCAAACGAAACTTCTCTGTCCTGAACCGTTGATTTTGAGGTTGCAAGGTTCAACTCGGCCTGGTAAAGTTCTTCTTTGGCAGCTAAACCTGCATCCACTTTGTTTTTAATAATATCGTAACTCTTTTGGGTGTTCACAAGTTCTTCTTTGGCAATGGTGAGGTTATTCTGAGCCATGTAAACATTGTAAAAAAACTGTGTTACATTTTTTTCGAGGTTGAGCCGTTGGATAGCGTAGCTGATGTTGGCGTTTTCGTAACTCAACTCAAGCTCCTTTAACTGTAGTTTCAGTTTGTTGTAAGTAAAAAGCGGCTGGTTTAAGTTAAGGTACAAATTGTTGTAAAACCTTTTACTCTGGGAGTTGGTACCGCTTGCATCCGAAGTACTGTTCTGCCATCCGAATTCGTTCGACAACGAAATGGTTCCGTCGGTTGGCAGTATCGGTTGCGAAATCAGAAACCTTGCATTAGAGGTAAGACTTTCGTTGGTGTACCACTCCGACACGCGGGTGTCAAAACGTCGCTGATTACTGTAATTCAATGGCGTTACATCAAGCGAAAGTTTTGATTTAAGAGCCGCACGCTGGGCTTCAAGGTTTTTCTGGTACCTCTCGAGATTCAGAAGCGACAGTTGCAAATCAGGGCTACCGGTTTCTGAAATCTTAAGCGCTTTTTCCAGTGTAAGTGCTTCCTGTGAGAAAGTAATTGCCGATCCGAGGAAAAGCAAAACACACAGCAATATAATTCGTCGCATTGTATAGTTTTTTTTATGGTTATTATTCTGTTTAAGTTTTTTATAATTCAACAACTTTCATAGCATCGGCAAAAATCATCCTTAACTCCGATTTGTTGGTCAATTCAATTAAAGCAGTTTCAGAATCAAAATTATAGGTTCCCAAGTGGTTCCAGCCTGCTTCAACATTGTTGTTGTCAATCACAATTTCCTGTTCGCCTTCATCACTGTGGATTATAAAATGATATTCCCCTTTATTTCCACGGTCGTCACCTCCTCTGCCAAAATTCCGGGCTTTATACATGTAGGCAAAAACATCGTAGTAACCGGTCTTTTTCAGCGGAATTTTCCACGCTGCTTTCAGGTCGCCTGCTCCACCTTTTATATAATATGCTGAACGAACGTACTCACCATAAAAATCTGAATTGGTGGTTGCGGTCCAGTTGGTTGGCGGACGCCAGAAATTGATGCCCGAATACTTGCTTTGATTGGGTTTTTCTTTGAGAATCCATTTCTCGAGAAGACTGATATTATCAGAGCGGGTTAAACTGAAATTTGCATCCTCGTTGTCAACAATCACCTCGTTGGGTAACGACATTTGAACCGGGGTATCTGAAATATCTTCCCCTTCGTAAGGTACAGCTTTCGGGTCTTCTTCAACATCTCTGAAAAAGGAAGCCATTGTTTGTGGTATATTCTTGGAAGTAAGTGTATTTAACATTACCATCCTCGGATCCACACTTAACAGGTAGCTGAGGTCTTTACTCTGGTGCGCCTGCAGAAATACAAGTTTATTGATAACATCGCTTCCTCCCATTCCGCCACCGCGACGACCCATTCCGCCACCGCCAGGCCCGCCTCCGAGCCTGAAAGTAATTTTCAGCAAACCATCGGTGTCGGTAAAATTGGTAACCTTGAATTTTACCATTGTTTGCATTTTGTCTTCCGATTTTACTTTCACTGCTTTAATCGGCGAGAAAATGTAGCCAGGCAAAGTTTTGGCATCAAACCACGAATTCATCATCGGGCTGATATCAATGCCAAATTGTTGCTGGATTAAACCAGAGAATTCGCTAAACGATATGTTTTTATATATATTTTCTGCAAGCAGTTTGCGAAGGAAATTCTGAAATTCTTCCTGCCCGGCTTTCAGCTCAATTGTCGAAAACAATACGTCACCTTTTAGTTTTATCACGCTTTCAATGATTGCTTTTTGTCTCGGGTCTGATAATATTTCCCTGAAAGTACTATCTTGTAAAGTGATATTTGCTTTTTCGTCGGTGGTTTGTCCCTGGTTCATAAAAACCGAACGCATATCAGTGACCTGGCTTTTCAGGTACGCTTCAAAAATGCGGTTGATAATCGGCCAATCTTCAGAATGTATAATATTCTGGAAATTATACAGAACCGGGAAGATAAAATGCGGATTCAATGTAGTTTGCTGATTAGAACCGGGAGGTCCCCAGGTGCGTTCCTGTTCCTGGGTAAAAGTGCCAAGGAATTCGTCGAAAACACGGAGTTCCAGATCAAGAGGGGTCATGTTATTTTCACCGCGGCCACCCCAGCGTTGCATGTTTTTCTTCTGGTTTTCAAAATCGAAAGCCCTGATCATAAAACCTTTTTCGGGAATCAGCACTTGTTCAGGCTGAACATATTCCTGCATTGAGGCAAATCCGCGCTGGTAAGTTTTAAACTGGGCCGGAACCTCAACCAATGATAAACTGTTGCTTGAATAATTCAGTTTGTAGGTTCGCTTGAAATCTTCAAATCGGTCAGTCAGCACTTTGGGCAAGGTGTCGTTACTTTCCTTGAAGACGTTGTTAAAATAGTCATGACCATCAAGATACCAGATGCCAAATTCGGTGTCTTTACTTTTGATCGATTTATACTGGTAATTCCCAATTGCAAGCGACAATTGAGTAAGTGCGTGGCTGTTTTCGAAACTGAATTTACCCTCTGAAACCTCCTTAATTGTGCCTTGCGAAATTGCTTTTAAGCCAGGTGCTGTTTTAACTTCGAGATTGAAATTGACAAATTGTGGCTGGTACCATTTCACATCTTTTGTGCTGTAGGTAACACCGGTTCGCGGATACCAGTTGGCTTCAGGTGTCAGCAACACGTAACCAGGTGTAACAAATGCGTATCTTTTGTCAACGTTAATTACAAACCTGCCATATTTTTCCTGGATAACTTCTTCTTCAATATCCAGGTAACAAAGGGTTTCATCGATGGTTCCGTCGTAGGTGAATTCAACTTTTATTTCTCCTTCGGGAGCGAGGTTGACTTTGTCTGAAATTAATACCAAATGTTTTTCGCGAAGAAAGGGAGTTTCGGTGCCATTAATTTTCAAACTGCTTATTTTTAGCCCGCTATTCAGGTTGAATATCAGTTGTGTGAGATTTTCAGGTGTGATGTTTTTCAGTGTTAATTCCGATTTTGCGGCTATTTTATCTGCCAGGTGTTCGAGAGAAATTGATTGAGATAGCACCATTGGCAGTTTGGTATCGACATATTTATTATTCAATTCAATTACTTCGGTGCGCAGCTTTGCATTTTGTCTGAAATTATCGATGTGCCGGAAAGCCAGATAACTACCACCTGCAATACAAACAATTGCGAAAACCAAAGAAAAATAAGTAGTTGACTCTGATTGGGGCAGCCTTTTCAGCATAAAAATGGTAGCAAAAATAAAGCCTGTTCCCAGCAAAAAGTAAATGCCGCGGTGTATGATAATGGCTTCAAGATTTCCGAAACCAACAATGTCGGAGTTCAGCATAGGAATGTTAAAGGCCATGTAATCAAAAATGTAGTAGAATTTGGCCTGAAGTAGAAACAGCGTAATTCCGATGTACCCGAGAATCAATACAAAAGTGATGGCCTGGTTTCGGATGACACTCATGAGCAAAAACGAAAGCCCCATAATAAAAACCAGCGTTGGCACACTGATGGCAACCAGGTAAATAGCGTACGATTCCCAACTGATGGTTGTGTTTTTCACAATCAGGTTAAAAATGAGCGCCATTGCCACAACTGCCAGGTTCAGCACCAGAAAAACCTGCAGGTTTCCCCAGGTTTTCCCGATTACATATTCACCGTTGGTCATCGAGCGCATATAAATTACCTCGGTTGTATCGAGTTTTTTATCGCGTTTCAGAAAATCGGAAGCCAGAAATACGGCAATAATTGCCTGGGCGACATTCAGAATTAAAAGGTTGAAATAGGGTATTGCACTTGGAATTGCCCTGATAGCCCAGCCTTCGCCACCGCCACCTTCTACAAGCATCCCAAAGTTCATCCCAAAAAGCACAAACAACGAAAGAATACTGAAAATTCTGAAAAACCAGCTTCTCAGCAATGTTTTGCGCTCGTACTTTGCAATCGACAGTATGTTGTGTAATGAAATCATAGTAATCGGTTTTTATGCGTTGCTCCAGCTTTGCAGTTTATTTTCCATAAAATGAACATAGGCATGCTCAAGGTTCGGACGAATAGGCTCCCCATAATATCCGTTAATATTTTCGGCCACCACCTGAACTTCCCATCCACCATCAATCGGAATGGTGGAAATTACCGGGTATTTTTCGTTGATTTCCATGTATTCCTTTTCGGTAGCTTTTATCAGCCAAACAAAACCTTCGGCTTCTTTTACAAGTTGCTCAGGCGAACCGGCAAAAGCAAGGTTTCCTTTGTTGAGCAAAGCCATGTTATCGCAGGTACTCGAAATATCGCCCACAATATGAGTGGAAAGGATAATAATAACGTCGCGGGTACTGATGGTTGACAACAGGTTTCGGAAACGGATTCGTTCTTCTGGGTCAAGACCGGTGGTTGGCTCGTCAACGATAATAATTTTCGGGTCGTTAATCAAAGCCTGCGCAATACCCAGCCTTCTTTTCATCCCACCCGAAAGCTTATTGGCATGACGGTCGCGTGCTTCGAAAAGCCCGACTTCTTCTAACATCTGTTCCACAGCAGTCCGCCGGGTTGTGCTATTTTTCATTCCGGCAAGGCGGGCTGTGTAGTCAAGAAATTCGTAAGTTTTCAGTTTCGAAAAAAAACTGAAATCCTGTGGAAGATATCCCAACATCGCTCTGATTTCGCGCCGGTTTTTTGCAAGGTCAAGTGTATCGTTAATGGTTACTTTTCCACTGCTGGGTTTCATCAGTGTAACCAGAATACGCATCAGTGTTGATTTTCCTGCACCGTTTGGTCCTAAAAGGCCAAACATCCCGTTTGGTATTTCAAGATTAAGGTTTTTGATGGCGTAGCTGCCACCTTTATACACTTTATTCAGGTTTTCAATTTTTATATGCACGTTTAAGTTAAATTGAAATTATTAAACTGTGCTTTTGACTTTTCATGTAGTAAATAGTTTAAAGCACTTTCAAATTGTAAAAACTATTTTTCTCTAAAATGATGGGTAGAGAGTTCGAAAGGAAAATTACAGTCAAAAGTATTTGTGATAAAAAGGCGGTTAGCAGGTGCTATTTTCTGTAGAAATTCATCTCATCGAGATATTCCCAAACCTTCTGCGGCATGAAATGTCTGACATCTTTGCCTTTTTTAATCGATTCGCGGATAAACGACGAAGATATTTCCATCAGTGGTGCACCTTCGGCAAAAGTAACATTTGGGTGCACAATCATTTTCTCGCGGTCGAAGCCCGGTCGCGGATAAACGATGATTCCATAATTTTCAAGAATCATTTCGTGATTTTTCCATTTATGAAAACTACCGAGATTATCGGAGCCCATGATAATCGCAAAACTGTGGTTCGGGAATTTTTCCTGAAGATGTGTTAATGTATTAATGGTATAGCTTGGTTTTGGCAGATTGAATTCGATATTCGATACCCTGAAACGGTTGTCGTCGCCAATGGCGCGGGTTACAAGTTCAAGCCGGTGATAATCTTCCAGCAGGTTTACTTTTCCCTTAAGTGGGTTTTGGGGAGAAACCACAAACCAAAGCTGGTCAATATCAGTGAATTCAATAATATAATTGGCAATGGCCATGTGCCCGATATGTATGGGATTGTACGAGCCAAAATACAAACCGATTTTCAGTTGCAGTGGTTTTGGTGAAATAATATCTGAAACCAGGTTTGACATGCCATTTAAATTAAAAATGGAAAATTAAAAATTTAAAACAGGAAAGCTGACAATCAGGCGTTGGCAATAAAATCGCGAACCAGTTTCTCCGCTTCTTTTACGGCAGTTTCAAGATTGTGATTCACAACAATTTTATCAAATTGTGGAGCAAAAGTCATTTCGTACTCTGCTTTGGCAATTCGCATCGCAATTTTCTCTTCCGTTTCAGTTTGCCGGTTTTTCAGCCTGATACGCAATTCTTCAACCGATGGCGGTTGCACAAAAATTGCCAGGGCCCTGTCGCCAAAATGCTTTTTTATGTTGAGTCCGCCAACCACATCCACATCAAAAATTACATTTTTCCCCTGGTTACAAATCCGGTCAACTTCGCTTTTCAGTGTGCCATAACAAATTCCGCTGTAAACTTCTTCCCATTCCAGAAATTCGCCCGCAGAAACACGCGTTTTAAATTCATTTTCGCTGATAAAATAATAATCCCTGCCATGTAATTCGTTGGGACGTGGTGCGCGGCTTGTGGCTGATATCGAGAATTCGAGGTTCAGTCCGCGTTCGAGCAATTGTTTAACAATGGTGGTTTTACCGGCTCCCGACGGGGCTGAAAATATGATGAGTTTTCCGTTCATTCTTTATAATTACAACACGTTCAGCAATTGTTCCTTAATTCTTTCGAGATAATCTTTCATTTGCACCACTAATTTCTGAATTTCTGAATGGTTGGCTTTTGAACCGATTGTGTTGATTTCGCGCCCCAGTTCCTGTGCAATAAAACCCAGCTTTTTCCCGGTCGGAACCTTTTCCTCAATGGTTTCCAGAAAATATTTCAGATGATTGTTCAGTCTTACTTTTTCTTCGTTGATGTCGAGTTTTTCAAGATAAAATATCAATTCCTGTTCAAAACGGTTTTTATCAATTCCACCGTTCAACTTCAGGCTTTCGAGATTTTCAGAAAGACGGATTTTCAGAGAATCTAACCGATGACCCTCAAAAGGCTCAATCTGGCTGAGCAGGTTTTTGATTATTTCGAGGTTGCCTGTTATATCTTTCTTCAGTGCATTTCCTTCCTGTGTTCTGAAACGGTCGATTTCGGCAATTGCTTTTCTGATATTTTGTAATACCACCTGCCACTCTTCCTCATCGAGCGATAAATACTCGGGTTTAACCACATCTGGCAGGCGCAAAACAGCTTGTAAAGTAGTGTGGTCAACCGACAAATTCAATTCTTTACTGATTTTTTCAAGATGGCTGAAATAGCTTTTCAGAATAGGTTCATTTATTTTTGAGGAAGAATCTTCGCCCAGATTTTCGACGTACAGATTAAAATCAATTTTTCCCCGCTCTAATTTGTCAGAGAGTTCACGCCTGATTTCAATGTCTTTTTCGCGATAAAGCGCCGGTGTACGTGTGTTGATGTCGGCTTGTTTGCTGTTCAGCGACTTTATCTCGATGGTGAATTTTTTGTTGTTTACTTCAAACTCGGCTTTTCCAAAGCCAGTCATTGATTTTATCATGTTATTGAAATTTTAAGCTAAGATAGAAGAAAGTCCGGCTTTTTATGCGATTACTCCTGACCCAATCAACTCATCGCCATTGTACCAGGCAGCAAACTGGCCTGACGTGATTCCCCGTTGTTCATTTTCAAAAATAAAGTAAGCACCATCTTCTTTTAAATGAATGGTTCCTTTTTCAAGCGGTTGCCGGTACCGAATGCGGATTTCGTAATCTCTCTTTTCTCCGGTTTGCATGGCTAGATCAGTTCTTATCCAATGCAAATCGTTGGCAGCAATAAATAAACCTTTTCGATGAAGACCGGGGTGTTCCTGGCCTTCGCCCACATAAACAATATTGCGTTGCACATCAGTACCGATCACAAAAAGCGGCTCTTTGTGACCGCCAATATTCAGCCCTTTTCGTTGTCCGATGGTATAAAAATGAGCGCCCTGATGCTCGCCGATTATTTTTCCGTTCCAGGGTTTGTATGGAAAGGGGAAACAAAGTTTCCGGTAATTTTCTTCTGTTACTTCCACCTGTTTCTTTTTACTGATGAAATCGGCGTCAATTTCGATCGTATTTCCTTTTTTGGGTTCTAATTGTTGCTGTAAAAAAGTGGGCAAATCAACTTTCCCGACAAAACAGATTCCCTGAGAATCTTTTCGTTCGGCTGTCGGAAGATTCTGTTTCCGAGCAATTTCGCGCACTTCGGGTTTTAAAAGATCGCCAACCGGAAACATTGCCTTTGATAATTGTTGCTGACTGAGCTGGCATAAAAAATAACTTTGATCCTTGTTGGGATCTTTTCCTGCTAAAAGCTGGTAAACAGGTTTTTCGTTCACTAGCGTTACACTTTTCCGGCAATAATGACCGGTTGCCACAAAATCGGCATCAAATTTCAGCGCTTCTTCCAAAAATGTATCGAATTTGATTTCGCGGTTACAAAGCACATCAGGATTCGGGGTGCGACCTGCCTGATATTCGGCAAACATATAATCAACCACCCTTTTTTTATAATCTTTGCTTAAATCGACAATGTGAAAGGGAATGTCCAGTTTTTTTGCCACCATTTGGGCAATCAAAGCATCTTCTTCCCAGGTACAGGCGCTTGTTATATTTCCGACACGTTCGTGCCAGTTTACCATAAAAAGTGCCACCAGGTCGTGTCCCTGTTCTTTAAGCAGAAAGGCTGCAACGCTTGAATCAACACCACCAGAAAGTCCGATAACAACTCTTGCCATTATGTTTTTGTCAGGCTGCAAAGTTAGAAAAAGAAAGTGAAAAGGGTTTTATTGTTCTGATTGACGATTAATTTGCTGACTCAGAATCTGTTTTTAGTTGGTTTTTCCGAATGGAATGGTAAATCCCAGCCAAGGCAAAGCAATGAATGAATCCATACCCGAAGCAATCGGAATAAAAAGTCCATAATCAATAGCAGCTTTTTTAATGATCCAACGTCCACCTCCGGAAATCATAATCACAGTTTCCCCTTCGGCACTGATGAGATAATTTTCGGTAATAAAATAGCCCCTGTTGGTAACCCGGAACATACCACTGAAGTTGAAAAGCGGTGCCGGAGCCCATTCTCCTCCCGCGAACATTCCTCCACCTCCCAGCGAAACATTGGCATCGCGTGAGCCAAAAGTGAGATTGGTATAAAGAATTCCAAAGCCGGTGCCTTCTTCACCTAAAACAGTTCCTAAAATAGCTCCCGCTGCAATATTAAACTGATCTTTTGAAACAGGTATTGAAAATTTCGGGGTAACAAATACCGGTGTGGGTGCTCCGCCGAATAAAAAAGTTGGAATAATTCCTGCCCCGATCGAGAAATAGTTGGTAACACCGTATGAAAACTGGTTCCATAAAACCCAGATATTCTGGTAATAACCTTCTCCCTTTTTTAATCCGTAACCGTTTGGTGCCCAAAAATAGCGGCTCGATTGCGGATTTTCAAACCAAAGTTGCCCATCTTTAATCTGCTGAACTTTTATCGATTCTTTCTTTTTGATGTCAGTTTTCAGGATGGTTAATTCGCCAAACTTTTCAGTTTTCAGAAAAATACGCAGCGAATCTTCATTTGATATATGACCGATAAATTCATTCCCATCAACTGTTTCAATTTTATAAATTGTTGAATCTGGTAAGGATTGGGCTTTGAGGGAAATTGTAATAAGTGAAAATACGAATATCAATAACGAAAAAAGTATTGTTTTCATTTTTCAGCAAATTATTTCATTTGGGAATATACGCAATATCAATGAATCAGTTTTTAGGACTGTTGGGTTTTTTCCTTTTAAAATGTTTTTTAAAGGGTTTTGTTCCGATAACCTGCCCTTTTTTTGGTTTGTGAAATCCACTTTTATGAGGCTTTCCCCTGTATTTAATTTGCCAAAGCGGGCCTGCGCCAAATTTTTCGGGAAGCGGTATTTTAAAAACTTCACGTTCAATGAGTTTTTCAATCTGGTGAAATTTAAACATGTCATCCTCGTTCACAAGGGTCAACGCAACACCGGTCGCATCGGCACGGGCAGTGCGGCCAACACGGTGTACATAATCTTCTGCATCGTTCGGTACATCATAATTGATTACAAGATTGATGTCTTTAATGTCAATTCCACGGCTCATAACATCGGTAGCCACCAATATCCGTATTCGTTTTGACCGGTAACCAAGTAATACTTTTTCACGTTCAGCTTGTTCCAAATCGGAGGAAATTGCCTCGGCCTGAAGTTTTTCTTTTTTTAATGCACGGGTGAGTTCGCTCACCGCACGTTTTGTGGAACAAAAAATCAGGATACTTGTGTAATCAGGATTTTCAGCCACGAGGTGACAAATCAGCCCATTCTTCTGTTGATTATAAATTAAATAAGCTGCCTGTAAAACACCCTCCGCCGGTTTCGAAATCGAGATATTTATTTCTTTCGGATTTTTCAGTACCTGGTTGGCAAGATTCCTGATTTTGGGTGCCATGGTGGCGCTGAACATCAGTGTTTGTCTGTCTTTTGGCAGGTAGGAAATAATCTTGATAATATCTTCATAAAAACCGATGTCAAGCATTCTGTCGGCTTCATCCAAAATCAGAAACTTTATGGTGTCGAACTTTACATATCCCAAATTGAGGTGCGAAATCAGTTTTCCAGGTGTGGCTACAACAATGTCGGCACCTTTTGTCAGTGCAATTTTCTGTTGTCCCCAGTCATCGCCGTCTCCACCTCCATAAATAGCTATCGAGCTGATTCCCATGGTATATCCTATTCCCTGAACCTGCTGGTCAATTTGAAGGGCCAGCTCCCGTGTAGGTACAATAATCAGGGTTGATGTTGTGCCGGAGGGTAAATCTGCAATCAGGTCGAGTACAGGTAACAAAAATGCTGCTGTTTTGCCGGTTCCGGTTTGGGCGCAGGCAATCAGGTCGTTGCCTTCCAAAATAACAGGAATGGCCTGTTCCTGAATCGGGGTTGCTTCGTTAAATCCCATGTAAGAGATGGCGTCAAGCAGGTCGTCATGAATTCCAAGTTCTGCAAACTTCATATAAATACAATTGTATCATCAAATAGTGAAACAAAGTTAGGGAAAATGTTCGCATTCAACCCGAATCAGGCGTTAACTTGTTGTAATCTTAGCTTTTTATATTCCTCCCAATTAAATTTTGAAAGAAATTCGAGTCCTTTCCGGGCTCCCAACAGGAAAAGCCTCTTTTTGCTTTCGTCATCCATTTTGAAATTCAGCCAGTTAAAATCTTTGTCGGCATCAATAAAACAAATCAGTTTCTGAAAATCGGGATTTTGAATCAGGAATTCATTATCAGCATCGTGTCGCATTGTACTTACCATCGATCCTACAAAATCACCCAAATCATCAATCGTGGTGCATTCTTCCCGGTACGAACTGAGTTTTACCCCGAAAGTTGGTTTCCTCGGGGCAGCACCGCTCTTTGAATGGAATACGTTGATTGGGAAATTGGAGATCATACCGCCATCCACAAATTTTACTTTTTGGGGGATCGGACCATGAAAATTGGTATTTTTTATCCACTCATCATTGGCTGGATTGCCTGCACCGGGAATATTGTCAATTTCGAATGGAATAAAAAAGAAGGGCACCGACATGGAAGCACGAACCATCCGGGCCGGAGATATTTCCCGTACTTTTTCGCCCCAGTACAAATGCGCCATTTTGGGGAACTGGACTTTCGATTGCGTTGTCAGGTCGGCTGTTATAACGTGAATATGAGCATATTCATCAGGAATTGGTTGTCCGGTAATTCTGTTGATCATTCCTTCAGGGAAATATTTCTTACCTCTTTTGTCAATTAAATCGCCAATTGTCGTGATTTTCTGGGGCGATTCGCGCAGTACTTTTTCTATCCATTTTTCGAACTCATTTCCCGGATTCAATCCTAAATTGATGAATAATGCCTTTTTTACTTTGCTGAAGTTCCAGGCAAGTTTCCAAAGCATTTTCTTGAAAGGAGTCCCATCGATTACTTTCTGGATAATTTTTTTTAATGTCGGATCACCGTCCACAAACTCGAAAAGATCTTGTTTGGCTAAAACATCAAGAACTGCTTTTGATTTGGCTTTTCCAATTCCGTCAATTCCCGCAAGTACCAATGTGTTAATTGCACCCGCCGAAGTCCCTGCCAGATGGAAAAACCGGATTCCGGCTGTTTCCAGAATATAAGTGTAACCAACCAGTGCGATTCCAAGAACTCCGCCCCCTTCCTGAACCAAATCAACATATTGATTCCCTTCTGCATCAAGAATATCAGAAAAAACAGTTCCTTTCAGTTTTTCAGCTTCTTTAATCATTTGCTGAAATTCAGTCTGATTAATAAAATCTTCGTAAGTCATTGAATAAAAATTTAATGGTTATAACTCCATGAAAGTTACGGAATAAGAGAGTTACAAGTCAAGAAAATAAAGATATATTTATCTTAATTACGGAAGAATCAAATCAATTTTGTAATCGCACTTACTGCAATGACCATTTTTGCTGATATTTCTCTTCTTAACATTATAACGGTTTCTTTCAATTATCATAGCGCCACAACCCGGACAAAATGTGGACGAATGTTCTGTTTCTGAAACATTACAGGTATAAACATATAAAAGGTGTTTTGATGCTATTTCATGGAATTCATCCAGTGTCTTCGCAGGAGTGGGTGGTTCGTTTAGTTTATATTGCGGAAAATATCTTGAAAGATGAAGCGGAATTTTATTTCCCAGTTCTAGCGCGATCCATTTTGCCATATTCTCAAATTCGGTTTTGTTGTCATTCAGCGAAGGAATTACAAGATGGGTAATTTCGAGATGAACTTTGCCGGCTGCAATGATTTTCAGGGCTTCAAGAACCGGAGACAGCTCCCCTTTTGTTTGGGATTTGTAAAAACCCGGATTGAACGATTTTAAATCGATATTAAATGCATTAATAAACGGCAGAATTTTTTTCAAAGGTTCAGGATTAATATACCCGTTTGAAACCACCACGTTTTTAAGTCCTTTTTCGTGAGCCTGTTTTACTGTTTCAAACATGAATTCGTAAAAAGTAAACGGTTCGTTGTAGGTGTAGGCAATTCCGGTGTTAGCCTTGATTCCAACTGCCGTTTCTACTAATTGTTCAGCAGTGATTTCCCTGAAATGACTGAAATTTTCGGCCGAACATTGCGAAATATGGTGATTTTGACAAAATGAACAGTGCAAATTACATCCGACCGAACCCACTGACAGAATCTGTGACCCAGGTAAAAAATGGTAGAGCGGTTTCTTTTCAATGGGATCAAGCGCCAAAGCTGAAACGTGATTGTAAACCAACGTCATCAAAGTGCCGTCCATGTTTTTTCTGACTTTGCAGTTTCCGGTCTGGCCGGGTTTCAGTTCACAAAACCAGGGACAAAGCTCACATTTTACAATGTTGTTTTTCAGTTTGATATAAAAATCGGCCTCCTGCATTTCCCTTTCTTTACTTCAAATTTATAAAATGATTTATTCTGATTCAATGTCTTTGGCAGAATAAAATTTCACAAAATAATCATCGAATTTTTCAAAATACAATTGGCTGGAATTTTCTTTTGATTATCTTATTGTCGTCAGTAATGACGAAATTATTGTCACAAGATATTTATTCCTGGGGAAGCGATTCCCGACTTTTTGAGGTTCAGGTCCTCCCGTTTAAAAGCGGGAGGATTTTTTAAAACTTGTTTTGAAATGGAAAAACTGACTGTTCAGCAAAAACTTGAAATACTCTCGGATGCAGCGAAATACGATGTTTCGTGTGTGTCGAGCGGGAGCAACCGAAAAAACAGCACCAAAGGAATTGGTAACGGCGTAGCCTGCGGAATTTGCCACAGTTTTACCGAAGACGGACGCTGTGTGAGCCTGCTGAAAACCCTGATGACAAACAACTGTATTTACGATTGCGCCTATTGTGCCAACCGCCGCAGCAACGACAGGCCGCGGGCAACGCTCACCGTGGATGAAATTGTTGATTTGACTATCGGTTTTTACCGGCGCAATTTTATTGAAGGTCTTTTTCTGAGTTCAGGAGTTATCAGGAATCCCGATTATACCATGGAACGAATGGTTCGGGTGGCACGAAAACTGCGGCTGGAAGAGAACTACAACGGGTACATTCATTTAAAGGCTATTCCGGGTGCCAGTCCGGAACTGGTTCACGAAGCCGGTTTATGGGCCGACCGTTTGAGTGTCAATCTTGAAATTCCGACAGAACCCAATCTGAAATTGCTGGCGCCCGAGAAAAATTTTCCTTCCATTATTTCGCCGATGACACAAATCAGAAACGAAATATTGGCAAGCAAAGAAGAATCAAGGAAATACAGAAAAGCGCCAAAGTTCGCGCAGGCAGGGCAAAGTACCCAAATGATTATTGGTGCCACCCCCGAAACCGACAGGCAGATTATCCTGCTTTCATCGGGTTTATACAAAACTCAAAACCTGAAACGTGTTTATTTTTCGGGGTATCTGCCTGTAAATTTGTACGACAAAAGGTTACCGGCGCTGACAAGTCCGCCGCTTGTACGCGAAAATCGTTTGTACCAGAGCGACTGGCTGATGCGGTTTTATCATTTCAAAGCTGAAGAAATTCTGACTGAAGACCATCCTTTTCTGGATTTGGATGTTGACCCGAAACTGGGTTTTGCGCTGCGCAACCTGCACCAATTTCCGGTTGACATAAACCGGGCCGATTACGAAATGATTTTGCGTGTTCCGGGAATTGGGGTGCAATCGGCGCAAAAAATTGTGCTGGCCCGCCGCCACCGGAAACTCACCACCGAACACTTAACCAAACTGGGCGTTGTGATGAAGCGGGCCCGGTATTTTGTAACCTGCAGCGATGTGGTGGTAGCTGCCTCGGGCTGGACTCCCGAACGGCTGAAGCACAAACTTGTTGCCGGTTCGATATCAAAAAACCGGAAAACGCCGGATACACAACTGAGTTTATTCGGAAACTACCAGACTGCTTTGCCACCGTTGCATTAACAAAGAATTATGAGGTTATCAAATAATATAAATCCTTCGGTCAGAGATTGTTGATTATGAGCATGGATATTATAACATACGACGGGACTTTTGAAGGATTCCTAACCGGAATTTTTGAGTGTTACAACCGAAAAATTTTCCCGGTGGATATTGTTGCAAGGAACGGAGAACAAAAACATCTGTTTGCCCAGAAGCGTGAAATACAGACCGACTCTGCAAAAGCCGACAGGGTCTGGAAAGGGATTCAGCAAAAAATGACGGGCAAAAACAAGGAGCTGCTTTTTTATGCTTTTCTTTCTGAAGAACCAGGAATTGAGATGAAAATTTACCGGTTTGTGCGGCGGCTTTTCAGTGAACATTTTAATATTGAAACCGATTTTGGCGATAGCGATGTTTTGTACCTCACACAATCGTCTCAGAAAGTTAAACGCGAAGCGATGAGGATAATGCAGTTTGTAAGGTTTCAACATGCAAAAGACGGTTTGTATTTTTGCGGAGTTGAACCACGGTATGATGTGATTCCGCTGGTAATCGGCCATTTTCAGAAACGGTTTGCCGACCAGCGCTGGCTGCTTTTCGATCTGAAACGAAATTACGGGGTGATGTTTGACAAGGAAAAACCACAGGAAGTGACAATTTCGGCAAAAGAATTCAGCCTGATCAATGGCCGGGTAAACGAAAATTTGCTGGAAGAAGGGGAGGAGTTTTACCAGCGACTCTGGAAAACCTATTTCACCCACATTAATATTCAGGAACGCAAAAACCTGAAACTTCAGCGGCAACACATGCCCCGCCGATTCTGGAAGTTTTTGCCGGAGATGATGATTTTAAACTGATTCTATGGTAATAAAACTTTTCCAAAGTTTAAAACTTTGAAAAGGATAAGACCTTAAGAACCGGGGATATTAATTTTTCAGAATCTTTACCGATTGTACTCTTTCACCAGCTTTTAATTTAATCAAGTACATTCCGCTGGCAAATTCAGCAAAAGAAATGCTTTCAATGCTACCCGTTATCTGCCCTGTCTTTAATCGTCTTCCGAATACATCGAAAACAGAATAGTCAACCTGATTTACCGGACTGTTTTTTAGCATGATTGTAAGTAAATCGCTTACCGGATTCGGATAGATTTTTGCCAGTTCGTTTGTCAAATTTATATCTTCTGCATTGTCAATAATCAGCATTGATGTCGGCAACGATTTTTTGCCGGTCGTGGTTTCACCCTTTTTGTTGGCAAGGTAAGCGGTTGTCCATTCCGGTCGCGACGGAATATCTTCGTTATAAACTTTTTCAGTCCATTCCTGGTCGTTGATTCTTAGAAAATCGTTGGTAATATATTCATAATAAGAGGTAAACGCACCTGAGTAAGCAACAGTAACGTCACTGCCCGGAATTTCGGCAAGCACAACTCCGAGATTAATGTACCCGGTTCCGGCATGTAAAACTCTTCCAACCATGATTCCATTTTCGTCGGTTGGCTGCGTGTGAATGTCCACCGTCAGAAAATCAGGGTCAGTCAGTTTATCTGTTCGCCAATATAAATCAAGTATCCAGCCGTTAAAAGGTTGCCCTCCACACTCCTGGTGCGGAACCTGGACCAGGAACTGTTTTAACCAGTTCTCTTCGTCAGTGGTAAAAGCAATATTGTCGAGCTCTTTTTGTGCCAATGTTTCCAGTTTACCTACAATTCCGGCAAATTTTCTGAAGTAAACATCAATCGGGATAGAAAACTCTGAAGTCACATTTTTTGTACTGAAAAAGTCGGCTGCCTGGTTGGCATAATCTGCCAGTGCTTTGTAAAAGGCGGGGTAGGGTTCAACATAAGAATAAGGGAATGAGCAACCTGCACCACCTGTATATGATGGTTTTGCATAAAGAAGGTTGTCGTGCCTGAGCTGGGTCCAGGCAGCAAGCTGGGTATTCATTTTTTGCTGATTCCAGGCGCCGGTACGCATAAAAAATGGCAGGTTGGTATTGTCTTCCATCGGGTTCAAAGCCCTGATTGATTTCAGCCAGGTATTGTAAAGATTTTCACTCCAGAATTCAGACTCTTTGTTTTCGATAAGATAGCGCATCAGGGCGAGCTGGGTACCGTAAGGAAATTTTGTCAGTTCATCTTCCAGAAAATGCAGTGCATTGTTGTTTCCCAAAGCATACAAGGCATCCAGCGGGTCGGGCATCATTCTGTAAATTTTCACCCCGTTGAAAATAATGCGGTCGAACACCACATTGGCCAAAATATACGAATCAACAATAAAACGCTGGCCGCTCACCAGAAACGAAACCGGCAGAACATCGGGTTTATCGCCCTGTGGATCGACAAAATAGAACGCACCCATGTATTGCTGCAAATAATCAGGATTGATTGAAAGACCTTCGAAATAATCTTTATAAACCAGAGAATCCTGTAATTGTGTTGCTGAATAAATTCCCTTTGACTGCAAATAAGAGGTATATTCTCCGGTGGTAAAATTGTCGCTTTCTCCCACAAGATAATTGATAATTTCATCATTCTGATCGAGAAGTTTTTTGAATTCAGGCAATTGCATCATTTCGTTTAAAATAAATGCAGAAATGTTTATACGTTTGATTTCATCAGGTCTCCAGGGTGGTTCCATTCCTCCGGTTGGCGGCGATGTAAGCGGAAAATCGATTCGTCCGAGCCACATCATGGTTTTGAAATAGGGCTCAAGATTCACATTTCCCATCCACTCATCTTCTTCGGTATAAACATAATGACCCCGAACTTTAAATTGAGAAAAATCTATTATTCTTGAACGGCTGTTATCTGTAAATAGCTGAACGGGGGCAAGTTTTTCACTTGCAATTGCCTTTAAAAGTTGAGTGTAATTTTCGGTGTTTGCATAGCGGGGTTTCAGGGTGCTGTTGGTAATGAGCGAATAAGCAACAGAAAGAAAGAGGTCAACATCTTCAATATTCGTGGAATAATCTACACCATATTTCGCAGCAAATTCAGGTAGTTTGTTGTATAAACCTTCAATGTAAGTTTTCAGGTTGGGGAGCATTATGGTGATTTCAGTACTTTTCAGAATGTTGTCGTATGAAGTGTGCAACGCATGTAAAACAAGGTCGGTTGAAATAAAAACAGGCAAATCTTTATTAAAGATGGTGTAATGGTACAAATCTCCAAAACTGCGTTGGTTCAGACGTTCAGTCACAACAAAGTGATTCTGCATCAGCAGGTCAATCTCTGCGGCTGTCAGATTCAGTTTTTGTTTTACTGAATCGAGATAAAGAATTGCCGTAGGATCCGGGGTTTTATTGAATCCTTTGTAATACTTGAGATTACTGTTTTGGTTGAGATTGTTCAGGTCGTCGAATGTGAGGTCTTTGATAGTTTTACGAAAATTGATATAACTTTTTTCATTAAACTGACTAAACCCTGAAAGTGCAATCAGTAAAAAACAGATTAGTGTAAAAAGTGTTTTCATCGGGCCGGATTTTTGGTTTCTGGTTTTAAAAGTACAAAACCATGAATTAACATCAAAAGAATGAGCGGGTTTTAACTTTTTGTTTTTAGCTTTTCCAAAGTTTAAAACTTTGGAAAAGCTAAATGTACGTACTGCTATTGCAACAATTCTTTTGGTATTTCTTTTATTGGTTTCACCTGGATGGTTTTTACAAACAGTTCGGCACCTTCGGATTGTAACTGGATTTTGCCGGAAGTGAGCGGCACAATTTGTCCGTTTTCAACTTTTCCGGTATTGTTATTTATCATTAAAACTTGTCCGTTAACAACATGTGCCGATGTTCTGCCAACACAATACAAATCAACTGTATTCCACTCGCCGAGCGGTTTTTCGGCATCAAGTGCTTTTTTAATTCCCTGCCCGTTATAATCTCTCCCAAATTGTTTTGTTTCGCCATCTTTAGCAAAAATAAAACCTTCGTCTAACGGTTTTACAGAAGTTTCGCAACAGGTATTTTCCATCAGGTAAGTATCGCCCAGCCGTTCATGCATTAACTGGCATTCAATATTGGTCATCCAGGTTCCGATTGCAACCCCGAAATCGCCGAAACTATGATACAAAAGACCACTGTTCTGTTTGGTATAAATTGAATCACCCCATTTAAAAATAAGTTGCAGGTGATAATTGGCAAAGGTATCGCGGGTGGCCAGCGAACCATTTATCGCTCCTGAAATGCGAATTAGTTTTTCGCCATTTTGTTCCACTACTGAAAATACATTGTCGGGTGTTGCTTTTAAGCCGATCGCACTATCAGCACCAGGCAGAAACGTTCCCAGATGTTTATCCCAGTTGTCGAGATTTTCGCCATTAAACAAAGGTTGCCAGGGTTTTTCGCATGATGTGATAATTGCGGAAGCAGCAATTAATAATACCAGTAATAAATTTTTTCTCATTGATTATAAAGGTTTAAGTTGAACAATAAAAAAACTGTTCTATAAATATAGAACAGTTTTTTATTCAAAATGTATTCAAAAAAATTAATGCACGGCTTCGGCATTAATCAATTCTACTGCTCTGTCAAGAATGGCAGTATCGTCAAGCATTACAATACCTCCATTTGGCCCAGGTTCCATGTGAATACCAACGGTAGTGCCTTTCACATAATTTGCACCTCCGAAATAATTTCTGACGGTTTCCTCTGATACATTGAACTCCTGAGCCAATTTTCTGATGGAACCGTCAGGCAGGCTGTCTTTGATTTTTCGCAATTCATTAAATGTTATTTTACTTGTCATCGCGTGTAGTTTTTATTGTGAATATTAAAAGATTTTTAGTCGCACCTGTAAAATTAGAATTAATAATTTAATAACAAAATGATTGCCGGCATCTTATTCATGCACCCTGAAATGAGTTTCTGTGAAAGAAATATTAATAATCAATATAAAAATGGTTAATTGGCATTGAATCAATATTTAATAAGCATTGATTTTCCTGTTGAACAAAAGGTTTTCAGTGTGGAATTAACAATTATTAATACTGGTTTATCCCCACTTTTATACAATTAAATATTTCCTGATGCATGGCAACCCGAATATTCAAATCAGAAATCTTCGAATTATCCCGGGTGGGGTAAACCCTGTTGGACAGGAAGATATAAAGTAGCCCATTGTCTGGGTCGGCCCACACAATATTTCCTGTAAAACCAGTATGTCCAAAACTGTTTGTGCTTGCATCAATGGCCGGATAAGCATCCTTGAGCGATTTGTTTTTATTGTCTTTTAAAGGTTTGTCGAAGCCCAGTGCACGCCGGTTGCTGGTTCCGGGAAACCATACTTTTGTGAAGTCATTTACTGTTTCTTCGCTGAAATATCGTTTCCCTCCGTAACTACCTTTCTGGAGATACATCTGAAAAATTTTGGCAAGATCTCCGGCACAACCAAAAAGTCCTGCATTTCCTGAAACGCCTCCCAACAGGGCAGCGCTTTCATCATGCACAAAACCTTGAATCAATTGTTTCCTGAAAATGGTGTCAAGTTCAGTCGGAACGATTTGTTCATCAGCGTAAAATCTGTAAGGATTGTAATCAACAGTTGTTGCTCCCAGCGGGCGGTAAAAATTTGCCTGAAGATAATCCTCGTAATTTACACCCGTAATATTTGTAATTACCTCGGGATAAATTAAAAAGCTCAGGTCGGAATATACATATTTCTTCTCTCCAAGCTTTGAATTCCGGATTGAATCGAGAATCACTTGTTTAAAATCATTCTTCAGATAAAGCTTTTCGGAAACTCTGACCAGGAAACTATCCGAAGGCTGTTCGCGGATGAATTCATTTTCCAGATTACCTTTTTTGTCAGCAACCATCATCCAGAAAGGAATCCAGGCCGGAAGTCCTGCCTGGTGAGTGAGAAATTCGGCAATTTTAATATTCTCCTTGTTACTGTTTTTGAATGCCGGCCAGTAATTACTCAGTGGTTGATTCACATCAATTTTTTTCTCGTCGGCCAGTTTCATGATGGCGGGAAGCGCGCTGGTAATCTTTGTAACCGAAGCCCAGTCGTATAAATCGGTATTCTGTACATTCAAAAGTTTGTCATAAGTATGCCAGCCATAACTTTTCTGGAGAATTACTTTGCCATCTTTTGCAATTAAAACCTGGCATCCGGGATAAGCTTTTTTTTCGATACCCAAATTGGCTACTGAATCAATTTTCCGGTTCAGCAGTTCTGAGTTTATTCCGGCCTCTTCAGGAATTGTCCACGATAAAGTCTGATTGGACTTTGTAGCTATTCCTGAGTTAAGTCTGAATCGACTATCAATTGTTACCGGTAATTTCCCGGAAGCTCCGAACGCCCCGAAAACCAGCTGAGCTGCCAGTTCCTGGGTCAGATCGGTATTTTGGTAGGTGAGAATTAAAGCACCGGTTTTATGAATTTCAGGAAAATGTTGAATGGCATAAGCGTTTCCAAAAAATGCAATTACAGAACGTTTTTCCTGTACCAGTTCATCCACCGCTTTGCGCTGAATCTCCGTCGTTCCGTATTTGTTGCCGGGGTAAATATTTATCCCTTGTACTCCAATAATGACAAGGTTGTAATCTGATAGGTTTTGTCTGATGTTTTTTAAAGCAGATTCGGGAGCATTTTTCGGGAGGAAAAAATGGTCAACCTTCGTATATTTTGAAAGAAAATCCTGGAAAACAGTTCTTTTGTCGCTGCCAATCATCAGACTGGCAATTTTTAAGGTGTCAAAATTCTGAACTGGAAGGATGCCATCGTCTTTTAAAACAGTCAGGGAGTTTCTCAAAAGTTGACGGTTGGTCACTTCAAAAAGAGGATTATTCAGTTTTGTTGTAAGTTCAGTTAAATCGGCTGTTTTGTAATTATTAATGCCGGTCCATCTTTTCAATGCAAGTACTTTTGTGCATTTTTCATCAATTTGTTTTTCAGTTAAACGGCCCGATTGAATAGCTTCCTTCACCGATAAAATTGCTTTTTGCAAATCCGGTACAAATTCCACAATGTCATTTCCTGCAATAAGTGCTTCGGCTTCAGCATTTCCTTTTTCGGTTCTCACCCCTTTCATATTTATGGCATCGGTAACCACAAATCCTTTGAACCCGATTTCATTTATCAGATAATCAGAAATTATCTTTTCAGAAAGAGATGAGGGTGTTCCGCTTTTGTCGATCGCCGGCACATTCAGATGGGCACTCATAATTCCGCAGATTCCTCTTTCAGAAAGATATCGGAAAGGAAATGTTTCGAGTGTATCAAGGCGTTGTTTCGAATGGTTTACAAACGGTAAAACATGGTGTGAATCTGAGTCTGTGTCACCGTGCCCCGGAAAGTGTTTTGCCACCGGAATCACATTTTCATCCTGCATTCCTTTTGCCAGCCACCATGCTTTTTGTGCCACATTCACTTTGTCTTCACCAAACGAGCGAAAATTGATAACCGGATTTGCGGGATTTGTATTGATGTCTGCGACCGGGGCAAAATTCATCTGAATACCCATTATTTTCATTTGCCGGGCAATATCTTTACCCATCTGGAAAATCAGTGCTGAATCAGATACTGCGCCAATTGCCTGTGCATACGGATAACGAACCGTGCTGTCAATCCGCATCGAAAGACCCCACTCTCCGTCAACCGAAACAAGCAGCGGAACCGATGAAATATTCTGAAATTCATTAATCCATTTTGCTGTTAGCGAGGGATTCCCTTTCATAACAAGAATGCCGCCCGGTTTCAGATTTCTGATTGTTTCTGCTGATTTGGTTTTGTTTGATTCTCCCAACTCGGGATAAACTGTGATAAACATTAACTGAGCAATTTTTTCGTCGAGGGTCATTTTCTGGAGCTGTTCATTGACCCAGGGATCGTTAATGTAATTAAGGAAAGGCGGATCGGCAGAAAATGCATTTAGCCGAGTGAACATCAATAAAAAGATGAAGAAATATATTTTGCAGGTTTTCTTTACCGATTTCATCTGATTTCAAATTTTTCTGTGCAGAAGCACGATTCAGTGTTTCAAATTGTATTTTAGCAAATCAATAGTAAAATTCTCTAATTGTGGCGAAATTTAGTGTTTTCCTGCTTATTCTTTTTTTAACAACTGGTATAAATGTCAGTTTAACTGCGCAGATTATTTGCGGGGCCGACCAACCTGAAAAGTATCTCCCCGTACTACAGAAAAAAAGAGTTGGTTTGGTGGTAAACCACACCTCGTTAAAAGGGAAGACACATCTGGTTGATTTTCTGAAATCTGAAAAGATTAATGTAAAAAGGATTTTTGCACCCGAACACGGTTTCAGAGGCGAAGCATCTGCCGGTGAAGAAATAAAAGGCGGAATCGATAAAAGAACAGGAATTCAGGTTGTTTCACTGTACGGAAAAAACAAGAAACCCACAGAAAAATATCTGAAAGACCTCGATGTTTTAATTTTTGATATTCAGGATGTCGGATGCCGGTTTTATACCTATATATCAACACTTCACCTTGTAATTGAGGCCTGTGCTGAAAACAATATTCCGTTACTGATACTCGACCGGCCGAATCCGAATGGCGATTATATCGCGGGACCGGTTTTAAAACCCGAATTTGTTTCTTTTGTGGGAATGGACCCGATTCCTATTGTTCATGGTTGCACTGTGGGAGAAATGGCCCTGATGATCAACGGCGAAAACTGGACCTCGGCAAAAGAAAAATGTAAAATCGATATTGTCCCGGTTTTGAATTATAGCCATTCTTCAAAATATGAACCTCCTGTGCCTCCTTCTCCGAATCTTCCTAACTACAAATCAATCAGGCTTTATCCGTCAATCTGCTTTTTCGAAGCAACCAAAGTAAGTCTTGGACGAGGCACAGAATTTCCTTTTCAGGTTTTAGGAGGACTGGATCCGACATTGGGAAGTTTTCAGTTCACACCTGTTGATATTCCGGGTGTGGCAATCGACCCCATTAATGATGGACAGGTTTGTTATGGCGTTG
>CAZXVT010000007.1:5777-9121 GCA_964644015.1 uncultured Maribellus sp. | reverse complement strand
CGTTGATTTGAGAGCATTGAGTGAAATCCCTGAATTTACCCTGAGTTATTTTCTCGATTTTTACTGGAAATTTAAGTACGAATCTGACTTTATCGATCGTGAAAACTGGTTTAATCTTTTAGCCGGAACCGATGTTTTGCTTGCCAAAATCAGGGGAGGAAATGCTGAACCTGACATTCTGCAAGTTTTTGAACCCGAGCTCGAAACATACAAAACATTACGAAAAAAGTATCTTCTTTATCCTGATTTTGAATAATATGAATCCTTATATTGTAATTGGAATTATCCTGAGTTACTTTTCACTTTTGATCGTTGTATCGTTGTTAACCTCGCGTAAAGCCGATACACATACTTTTTTTACCGGCAACCGGAAATCGCCCTGGTATATTGTCGCTTTTGGAATGGTGGGTACTACCATCTCGGGGGTAACTTTTATTTCCGTTCCGGGTGAAGTTGGAAATTCAGCATTTTCTTACCTGCAGTTTATCATGGGAAATATTGTTGGATTCTGGATTGTTGCAGGTGTGCTATTGCCGTTGTATTACCGTTTGAACCTGGTATCCATTTATTCGTTTTTAAATCAGAGATTGGGCACTTATTCCCACAAAACCGGTTCATTCTTCTTTCTCATATCCAAGCTGATTGGTGCTTCATTCAGGTTGTATCTGGTGGCCGGCGTTTTACAGATTGCATTTTTTGATGCTTTTAATATTCCATTTGCCATTACAGTTGTGGTAACTCTTGCGCTGGTTTGGGTTTATACCCAAAAAGGAGGCATTAAAACAATTATCTGGACTGATTCACTCCAAACACTTTTTCTGATAATTGCCGTGATTTTTACAATTGTTACAGTGGCAAAAACGTTGAACTGGAATATAATTGAGTTAGTTGGACGGATCACAGAAAGTCCGCGTTCTCAGATATTTTTCTGGGATTGGCGCTCTGAAAACAACTTTTTTAAACAATTTTTTGCAGGGGTGTTTATCACTATTGCAATTGTTGGGATGGATCAGGATATGATGCAGAAAAACCTCACTTGCAAGAATATAAAGGATGCACAAAAGAATATGTTTGTGTTCAGTTTTTTGTTTTTTATTACTGTTACCTTGTTTTTAAGCCTGGGTGCAATGCTTTATTCTTATACTGATAATCTGAATATTGAAATTCCAGCCAATACCGACGATTTGTATCCTATGTTAGCCCTGAAATATTTGGGACTTCCGGTTGGTATTGCATTTTTGTTAGGTATAACAGCAGCCGCTTACTCAAGTGCCGATTCTGCCCTGACTGCCTTAACCACTTCTTTTAGTATTGATTTTCTGAAGATTGAAAAATATGAAGAAGATAAAAGACGACGGGTAAAAAGATGGACCCATCTTATGTTCTCAGCTTTGATGATATTAATAATTCTGTTGTTCAGGGCAATGAACAACGACAGCATAGTGGTTGCAGTTTTCAAGGTTGCCGGATATACCTACGGACCCATTTTAGGGCTGTTTGTTTTTGGTTTGTATATCAAACGTAAAGTGGCAGACCGGTGGGTTCCGATAGTTGCAATTCTGTCTCCGGTAATAACCTTTTTTATCTCGAAATACTCAGTTGTTTTGTTTAACGGATACCAATTCGGTTTTGAATTATTGATAGTAAACGGGTTTATAACATTATTCGGTTTGTTGTTGATTTCGAAGAAGTTTGAATCTTAAAATTAATTACTGCTAATAAAAGTTAAAAATTGTAAATTCGTTTTTATATTTGCACATAATAAGTGATTCGCATTACCGTTTTTATTGAATAGAAAAAGGTTGAAAATTGGGCAGGTATATCATTCAAATATCGTTGCTGATTAGTATTTTATTCTCGTTATTTTCGTGCGAGAGTGATGGTTATTTGAATTCGCCCGATGCAAGACTCCGGTTTTCGAGTGATACTGTTACTTTCGATACTATTTTCACTACAATAGGTTCCACCACACAACGTTTTACGGTTCACAATACTTACAATGAAAATATTCTGATTTCGAATGTAAAACTTTCTGGGGGCGATCTTTCTAATTTCAGACTGAATATAAACGGTGAGGTAAGTAACGAAGTTTTTGATGTTGAGATTCCTGCCAACGACAGTATTTTTATTTTTGTGGAAGTAACAATCGATCCAAACGGACAAAATCTTCCAATGGTGGTGCAGGATTCCATCCAGTTTACCACAAATTCCAATGTTCAGAATATTCAGTTGATTGCTTACGGACAGGATTTCAAACTGGTGAAAGCTGAAACCATAAAAACAACCACATGGACTTCTGAGAAACCATATTTGGTATATGATTATGCTTTTGTTGACAGTACTTCAGTTTTAACAATTGAGCCAGGAACAAAAGTCTATTTTCATAAAGGAGCAGGTTTGTATGTGAAGGGAAAAATCAAAGCCAATGGAAATTTTCAGGAGCAGATTTATTTTATACCCGACAGGCTTGAAAAGTCATATGAAAATGTGCCTGATCAATGGAACGGAATTGTTCTTTTTTCTGGCAGTCATGATAATGTGTTTAATTATTGTCATATCCGTAATGCTAATATCGGATTGCAGGTTGGTACAATTGAAAACGAAGGTTACGCCAGCGCCAAAATCTCCAATACAAAAATTGAAAACATGGCATATGCAGGATTATTTGCCATAAAATCAAAAATTTCAGCTTATAACGATTTGATTGCTAATTGCGGGTTTTATGCAGTTGCATTATTAGTGGGTGGCGATTATCAGTTTAATCACACCACAGTCGCAAACTATTGGGGAAATTATTCAACCAAAGCGCGTTCAACTTCTTCACTTGTTATTTCAAATGTATTGATTGTACAAGATTCTAAAGGGGGTTCAGTAACTTATAATGGAGACCTTGAAAATGCAACATTTGGAAACAGCATAATTTTCGGGAATAACATTCAGGAAATTGAGTTGGGTGATAACGGGAAAAATAAGTTCAATTATTTGTTTGAAAACTGTATTATTCAAGCCGCCGACACCTTTAATATTTCAAATAAGGAACATTACCTGAATGTTTGGAAAGGGCCGAAATATGATCCTTTGTTTATAGATCCTTATAAGGACTATAATTTTGAACTCGATACTTTATCTCCTGCTAAAGATGCAGGGAAAATAGAAATTGGTGACTTGTATCAATATGATTTGCTGAATAAGGACCGAACCACCGATAAGGGACCCGATTTAGGTGCTTACGAACGTATTGAAAAGAAAAATGCAAAGTAAAAGCCTGCCGATTATCGGGCTGTTTCTTCTCATAAATCTTTATTCTAAAGCACAATCAAAGCCCGATAGTTTTTATCTGATGT
>CAZXVT010000007.1:0-5767 GCA_964644015.1 uncultured Maribellus sp. | reverse complement strand
GATGTTTTATAACCTCGAAAATTTTTTCGACACAAAAGATGATACTCTTTCATCTGATGAAAATTATACACCTGAAGGGGAACTACATTGGACTTTCAACAGATTTGAACAAAAGAAACAGAATATTTCAAAAGTTATAATGGCGGCCGGAGGCTGGAAAATGCCTGATTTAGTTGTTTTTTGCGAAATAGAAAACAGGTATGTAATTGATAAGTTAATAAAAGATACTCCTCTGAAAAAAACTCTTTACAAAGTTATTCATAAAGATTCACCCGATCACAGGGGAATTGATGTGGCGATGATTTATAACAGTGAAAGTTTTTATCCGCTCGACTATAAATATTATCCATTGGAATTTAAAAATGAAGAATTAGAAACACGGGAAATTCTTTACGTTTCGGGTGTCGTTAACGGAACAGACACTTTGCATATTTTCGGGAATCATTGGCCCTCAAGATATTCAGGATTACTTGAAACGCAGGAGTTGCGGGTAGCCGCCGCTTCTTTGCTAAAGGGTAAAATTGAAGAGCTTTTCAGGGTATTTGCCGATCCAAAAATCGTTATTGTTGGTGATTTTAATGAAAACCCTACAGATGAAGCAATCAGTACGGTTTTGCAAGCAGAAACTCCGGGGGAAACGATAGAAAATGAGCGGTTATATAATTTGTCAGCTGGCTGGATAAAACCCAATTACGGAACTCTAAAATATCAGTCGCAATGGTTTGTTTTTGATCAGATTATGGTTTCGGGTGCATTGCTTTTATCCGGAAAGAATCTAAAAGCGAATGCATCAGATGCGGTTATTGTAAGCCTGCCATTTTTGCTGGAAAATGATAAAAAATTTGGTGGAAAAAAGCCATTCAGAACTTACAATGGTTTTAACTACCAGGGTGGATTCAGCGATCATTTACCTGTATTGATAAAACTGGCAGTTAGTGATTAATCTTAGGCGTGAGGCCCAATTCTGTAGCTTTCTGCATCATTAGTGTGTAAGCTTCATCATAATCATTTCTGATAATCCCGTCAAGAATGGCATCCTTTATGGCATCTTTTATCAGTCCAACTTCCCTGCAGGGCGTTAACCCGAAAATTTCCATTATTAGTTCCCCTTTAATGGGGGGTTCAAAGTTTCTGATGGCATCTTTTTCCTCAATTTCTTTCAGTTTTTCTCTTACAAGCAGGAAATTTTTCATGTAGCGCTTTACCTTTTCCGTATTTTTCGAGGTGATGTCTGCTTCACAAAGTGTCATCAAATCATCAATATCGTCACCAGCTTCGAATAACAACCTGCGCACGGCAGAGTCTGTTACCACATCTTCAGAAAGCACGATTGGCCGCATGTGTAATTGCACCATTTTCTGCACAAATTTCATTTTCTCATTGAGCGGTAATTTCATTCTTTTAAAAATCTCCGGTATCATTTTGGCACCGATAAAATTGTGTGAATGAAATGTCCAACCCTGGCCTTCAACATATTTTTTAGTGACCGGTTTGGCAATGTCATGTAATATTGCAGACCAACGCAACCAAAGATTATCGGTATATGACGCGATTCGGTCTAAAACTTCAAGCGTGTGATAAAAATTATCTTTATGCCCGATTCCTCCAACCCTGTCTATTCCTTTCATTCTTTGTAATTCAGGAAAAATAATTTCTAGTAACCCGGTTTCTTCCATTAGTTTAAAACCTGTTGAAGGTTTGTCAGAAAGAATAATTTTATTGATTTCTTCGATGATTCTTTCACCCGATACAATTTTAATCCGGTCCCTGTTTTTTGCGATCGATCGGAGCGTTTGATCATGAATTTCAAAACCCAATTGCGTTGAGAACCGGATTGCCCTCATAATTCGCAGTGGATCGTCAGAAAATGTAATATCCGGGTCAAGTGGTGTGCGTATAATCTTATTTTCAAGGTCTTTAATTCCATCAAACGGATCGACAAGATTGCCAAAGTTATGTGCATTTAAACCAAGTGCCAATGCATTAATGGTAAAATCCCTGCGGTTCTGATCGTCTTCTATTGTTCCTGATTCCACCGTAGGCTTGCGGGAATCTGACTGGTATGATTCTTTTCGGGCCCCTACAAATTCTACTTCAAGGTCTTTGTATTTCAGCATGGCAGTTCCAAAATTTTTGAAAACATGAACCTGAGGTTTGTTTTTCAATCGTTCCGAAACTTTTTGTGCAAGCGCAATTCCGTTCCCAACTGTAACAATATCAATGTCTTTTGAAGGACGTTGTAAAAAAATGTCGCGAACAAAACCTCCGATAACATAGGTTTCTAGCTTCATTTCATCAGCGACTTCTGATATAACCTGAAATATTTTGTGATTCAGTTTTTTATTCATATTCTGCCAGATAAAAATTCAGTTGCATCAAATTCATGACACAACTGATAAAAACAGTGACAAAATTACAATTTTTTCGACGAATCAAGTAAAAAACGACATTATAAGCAAAAGGGTATTATATTTGCATGAAAATATGTAGATAATTAAATATGATCATTAATTTTTAAATTAAACGATATGTTGGAACATTTAACACTTGAAACTTTTAAAGAAAAGGTTTTCAATTTTGAGGTGAACAAAGATTGGAAATACGAAGGAAGCAAGCCATGTTTGATCGATTTTTACGCAAACTGGTGTGGCCCGTGTAAAATGGTTGCCCCGGTTCTTGAAGAATTACAGAAAGAATATGGCGACAGTATTGTAATTTATAAAGTGAATACAGAAGATGAACAGGAACTCGCAGGTATTTTTGGAATACAGAGCATTCCTTCTCTTCTTTTCGTACCGAAAGAAGGTCAGCCGCAAATGGCAATGGGTGCACTTCCGAAGCAAACATTTGAGAGGGCAATTGCCGATGTGTTGAAAGTCGAAAAACCGGTTTTGAATTAAAGAAAATTCAAAACCTTCTCAAGTTGTATTCCGCGCGAACCTTTTATTAAAACATTGCCATCTGTTATGGGGTTTTTCTGAAGGGTTTCGCACAGGAAATCAACATTGTCGAATGATTTGAATCCAAATTCTTCAGCAATTTTGCCAAAATGTTTCCCCACTGTATAAACATTTACAATTTCCAGTTCATTGAGTAGTTTCAGTATTGTCTTGTGTTCTTCTTCTGAATACGCGCCTAATTCGAGCATGTCGCCCAGAATCAGATGAAAAGTGCCTTCGTTGTTTTCGATAAAACTTTTTATTGAAGCCTGCATGCTGGTTGGATTTGCGTTGTAAGCATCCATGGTAATCCTGAGATTATTCCTGACAATTAATTGAGAACGGTTGTTTCTGGGAGTATATTCTTTAAGTGCTTTTTGAATATCAAGAGGATCGACTTTGAAATAGTTGCCGATGCAGGCAGCTGCCAAAATATTTTCGAAGTTGTAGCTTCCGGTTAGTTGTGTGTTCAGATATAATAGTCCTTTTGTGAACCAGGCTTTCAGGTGAACATACGGAGGTGAAGAAAGTTGCTCGGCCCTGAAATCTGCATTTTCTCCACCATAACTTATTTTGTTGGTGATTTTTTCTGCTAATTCTGCTAATAAAGGATTGTCGAGGTTATAAAAAACCGTTCCGTTTTTGGCGTTTAAATACCTGTAAAGTTCTGTTTTTGTATTTATTACACCTTGGAAAGATCCGAACCCTTCAAGGTGGGCTTTACCAATATTTGTGATAATCCCAAAATCAGGATCGGCAATTTTGCATAAATCATCAATTTCTCCCGGATGATTGGCACCCATTTCCACCACCCCGATTTCAGTGGTTTCATCCATTTTCAACAGCGTCAAAGGAACTCCAATGTGGTTATTCAGATTTCCCTGGGTAAAACTTACTTTATATTTTTTCGATAAAACAACTGCAATTAACTCTTTAGTTGTCGTCTTTCCATTGGTTCCTGTAATGGCAAGAATAGGCAAAGCAAGCATTTTCCGGTGATGGTTAGCCAAGTCTTTGAGGGTTTGTAAAACATTCACAACAAGAATAGTCTTTCCTTCAATTTCAAATTCTTTTTCATCAATTACTGCACACGCTGCACCTTTTTCAAGGGCATTGGCTGCAAATTTGTTTCCATTGAAATTCTCGCCTTTTAAAGCAAAAAACATACTGCCCGGTTCGATGTTCCGGCTATCAGTTGTAACATTTGGATTTGTTTTATAAATCTGGTATAATGCTTCTGTAGTATTCATTATAAAAAGCGTATTAAATGAAAAAGCCTCATATTCTGACACATGAGGCTTTTCCTTTATTTTTTATTCTGAAATTAAAATCCTTCGGGTGAACCAACACGGGTCATTGCACAACGGAAACCTAAATCATCCTGTGCCTTTTTTTGTTCAAGATATCTGCGGGTACCAGGAACAAGCCAATATGGACGATCCTTCCATGAGCCACCCTTGTAAACCCGGACTTCATCAGTAATCAATGAAGAAAAAGCACCAGGCGTGTTGTCCTGAACATACATATCAGAGGTTTTATTATTTTGAACGACATTCCAGTTTCCGGATTCAACAATCTGAGAATTTGGATCACCGTCTTTAAAGTTTCTGTAATCCATTCCAGCAATTGTGTCAACTGCAAGGCGGCCATATTGGTCTTTCATCAGGTTGCCATTGTTATCTCTTTTGTATTCAGTAATAACATTACCCCTGAATGGATTGAACTCATCAACATCTTTAAAAGTTAACGGACGATATACATCGGCCACCCACTCATTAACATTACCCGACATACAATATAAACCAAAATCATTTGGTTCATAAGAAAATACAGGTGCTGTAATATCGGCATTGTCATTAAGTGCTCCGGCAACCCCCATCATATCACCCCGACCACGTACAAAGTTCGCTTTCATTTCTCCCTTTGCATTTTTCGAATCTGTTCTTAGGTAAGCGCCATTCCAGGGATAAAGTCTTCGGTCAGTAAGCAATTCGCCATCCATATTTCCAATCAGCCCATAAGCAGCATATTCCCATTCTGCTTCGGTTGGCAACCTGTAACTTGGTAACATTATCCCATCTTCCCAACGAACTCTTTTCGTACTACCATCCGGATTTTCCAATGGCTTTTTACCATCGGTTCCGGCATATAATCCTGTGGCATAAGTTTTAGTGGTGTAAATATTTTGACCTGATTGGGTATTATCATATGCCAGAATTCCCTTGTCAATCAGAATCTGTTCATTAACACGGTCTGTTCTCCATGCACAATATTCATTTGCCTGCTCCCAGGAAACACCAACAACCGGATAATCGCTGTAAGCCGGGTGTCTGAAATAGTTTTCAACGTAGGGTTCATTATATGCCAACTCGCTTCTCCATAAGGTTGTATCAGGCAGTGATGAATCAATTTTTTTCTTGTCACCCGGATAAATCCTGCCGAGCCAATGTACATATTCCCTGTAATCCTGGTTCGAAACTTCAGTTTCATCCATGTAAAACGATGCAACTGTTACTCTGCGGGGAGAGTTATCCCAATGATACATTACATCCTCTTCCACACGCCCCATGGTAAAAGTACCACCCTGGATAAAAACAAGTCCCGGACCTGCTTCCTGTTCATATCCTGATTTATAGGGGATATTTCCATTTTCTTCTGAATTGTACTTCCAGCCGGTGGTTCTTGAGGTGCCACCTCCTCCGCCTTTTTTACTGAACAAGCTGCAACCTGATATAGAAGCAGCTAAAAGTATTATGAACAAAGTCTTTAACTTCATTATTTTCATTTTCAAATTAACTTTTTCAGAACGTCACAAATATAATAACTAA
>CAZXVT010000006.1:0-59969 GCA_964644015.1 uncultured Maribellus sp. | reverse complement strand
ATTATATAAGGAGTATAAAGAGTTAAGTTAATTGCCCATATCTGAGATAAATTTAACCCTCATCAGCCTGATAGCGTCTTCCGAGTATTCATCTTCGCCAAGTTCGCCTATTGCATCTTCAATCGAATCACTTTCAGCTTCCCGGAAATATTCAAAAATCTCTTCCTGGTGTTCCTCATCCAACACTTCATCAATATAGTAATCAATGTTGAGGCGGGTTCCGGCGTTCACAATTGCTTCCACTTCCGAAATTACTTCTGAAATGGTGATTCCCTTGGCATCGGCAATATCTTCGAAATCCATTTTACGGTCGATACTCTGAATAATGAAAACCTTCATCTTCGATTTGTTGGCCACAGTTCTGACCACCATATCTTCAGGGCGTTCGATTTCGTTTTCTTCAACATATTTGGCAATCAGCTTTACGATTTCGGCGCCGTAGCGTTTGGCTTTTCCCTGGCCAACTCCCTGAATATTCTGAAGTTCATCAAGTGTAATCGGGTATTGAATTGACATTTCTGCCAGCGAAGGTTCCTGGAAAATTACATAGGGCGGCAAATTGTGTTTTTTTGCAATTTTCCGGGTAAGTTCTTTTAACATCGAGAAAAGTTGCGGGTCGCCGCTTGAACCTCCCGAAGGTGCTCCGGCTGCTTCATCTGTGCTCTCATCATCTTCGTAAGCATGATTTCTTACAAGCATAAAACTTGTGGGATTTTTCAGAAACTCATACCCTTTGGGAGTCATTTTTAAAAGTCCGTAGTTTTCAATATCCTTATTTATTAATCCTCTTACCATCGATTGTCTGAATACGGCGTTCCAGAAACGTTCATCGTGGTCGCGTCCTTCGCCAAAACAATTCAGCGTGTAATGATTAAACGATTTGATTGCAGCGGTTTTGTTTCCAATTAAAATATTGGCAATGTGGTCCGCTTTATATTGTTCATTCACTTCGATAATTGCATCAAGCGCCAATACGATTTCATCCTTTGCTTCAATCTGTTCTTTGGGATTCAGACAATTGTCGCAGTTTCCGCAGTTTTCGTGCGGATATTTTTCACCAAAATAATGAAGCAAAATAATCCGTCGGCAAATAGCCGCTTCAGCATACGAAACGGTATCAAGCAACAGTTGTTTACCGATTTCCTGTTCGGCAACCGGTTTTCCATGCATAAATTTTTCAAGTTTCTGAATATCCTTGTAGCTGTAAAAAGTGATGCATTTCCCTTCGCCTCCATCGCGTCCGGCACGCCCGGTTTCCTGGTAATATCCTTCAAGACTTTTGGGAATATCGTAGTGAATTACATAACGGACATCGGGTTTATCGATTCCCATTCCGAAAGCAATGGTTGCCACCATTACATTTACCTCTTCAAGCAGAAATTTATCCTGATTTGTTGAGCGGGTGGCTGCATCCATTCCTGCGTGGTATGGAAGTGCTTTTATACCATTAATGTTTAGCATTTCGGCGATTTCTTCCACCTTTTTACGACTCAGGCAATAGATGATTCCCGATTTTCCTTCGTTTTGTTTGATGAATTTGATTATCTGATTTTCGGCTTTGATTTTTGGCCTGACTTCGTAATAAAGATTTTCGCGGTTGAACGAAGCTTTGAAAACTTCGGCATCCAAAATGCCCAGGTTTTTCTGGATATCGTGCTGAACTTTTGCTGTAGCTGTAGCAGTAAGCGCAATAATCGGCGATTTTCCTATTTCCTCAACGATGGGTTTTATTCTGCGATATTCAGGCCTGAAATCGTGCCCCCATTCCGAAATGCAGTGCGCTTCATCGATTGCATAAAACGAAATCTTTATCTTTTTCAGAAAGTCGATGTTTTCTTCTTTTGTAAGCGATTCCGGAGCAACGTATAGTAACTTGGTTCTGCCATTCATTACATCCGATTTAACTTCCTGAATGGCAGTTTTCGAAAGTGATGAATTCAAGAAATGCGCTACATAATCGTCGGTGTGCATGCCTCTGATGGAATCAACCTGGTTTTTCATCAGTGCGATCAGCGGAGAAATAACAATTGCTGTTCCCTCCATTAAAAGTGCAGGTAACTGGTAGATTAATGATTTGCCTCCGCCAGTAGGCATCAGAACAAATGTATTCTTGCCTGCCAAAACACTTTTAATCGCTTCTTCCTGCTGCCCTTTAAAACGATCAAAACCGAAATATTGCTGCAGTTTGTCGGTTAATTCTAAATCTCTCTCCATGCTTTATTATTTTTCCCATTCCCCAGACATGTAAATACATGTCAGCTTTATGTTTTAAAAGTAGAAAAAATGCCAATACTATTTCTCAATTAAGGTAAATTAATAAATCGCTTTTTATAAGAATTAAATATTTCAAAAGTTTGGGTTTTCAATAAGTACTTATATTTGTGCAACTTTTTAAAAATGTAACACCGTTAAATAATTATTATGAGTGAAACGGGCAACAGGGAAGAACAATCAACTAAAAAAGGCAGAAAAAAGCCGGCAGGTGCTGAAATGTCTTTTCTTGAGCATCTTGAAGAATTGAGATGGCATATTATCCGGTCAGTAGCATATGTTTCGATATTTGCGGTTCTGGCATTTATTATGAAGGATTTTATTTTTACCGAAGTTATTTTCAAACCAAAGATGCCGGATTTCTGGTCGAACAGGATGTTGGCGAAAATGGGAGATTTGCTGGGTACCGATGCGCTGGACATCAATCAAAAACCGCTTAAGTTGATCGCCCTGAAAATGTCAGATCAGTTTATGCTGCATTTCACAGTGGCAATTATTGCCGGTTTAATAGCCGCAGCTCCAATGATTTTCAGGGAAATCTGGCTGTTTATTAAACCTGCATTATACGATAAAGAGCGGAAGTATGCGGGTGGCGCTGTTTTTTATACTTCTTTCCTTTTTATCCTCGGTATACTGTTCGGATATTTCCTGATTGTTCCGCTATCCATCGATTTTTTAACTACCTACAGTGTTAGCCCTGAGGTGGAAAATCAGATTAATATGCGGTCGTACATCAGCACTGTTACATCAATTACATTTGCATCAGGTTTTATTTTTCTGCTGCCAATTTTCTCTTACTTCCTAAGTAAAGTTGGAATTTTGACGCCCGGATTTATGAAAGGTTATCGCAGACATGCATATGTTTTACTATTACTCGTTGCTGCAATTATTACACCACCTGATGTTTTTAGTCAGATAATGGTAGCAATTCCGCTTGTGGCACTATATGAAATTAGTATCGTAATTTCAGGAATTGTAGTTAAAAGACGTGAAAAGGAGGCGTTGGAAGCATAATTCCGGCTGAGAAACAGTTTATTTGTAAGGAATGATTCTGAGAGCTGAAAATATTGTAAAGAAGTACCGCAAGCGAACCGTTGTAAAAGGCGTCAGTTTTGAAGTAAATCAGGGCGAAATAGTTGGTTTGCTGGGGCCGAATGGTGCCGGGAAAACAACTTCCTTTTATATGATTGTAGGTTTAATACAGCCATTTTCCGGGAAAATATTTCTAGATAATGAAGAGATTACCAGCCTGCCGGTTTATAAAAGAGCCAAAAAGGGAATTGGGTACCTGGCCCAGGAAGCATCGGTATTCAGAAATCTGAGCATTGAGGATAATCTCAGGGCAGTGCTTGAAATGACAAATTATTCAAAACAATATCAGAAAGAAAAGCTGGAAACATTGATCTCCGAATTCGGGCTTCAACATATTCGTAAAAGCAAAGGCAACCAGCTTTCGGGTGGCGAACGACGCAGAACTGAAATTGCCCGCGCCCTTGCAATCGATCCGAAGTTTATTTTATTAGACGAACCATTTGCAGGTGTTGACCCGATTGCCGTGGAAGATATTCAGACAATCGTTTCAAAACTGAAAGAAAAAAATATTGGCGTTTTGATTACCGACCATAACGTTCACGAAACACTTTCCATCACCGACCGCTCGTACCTGCTTTTTGAAGGCTCGATACTGAAAGCCGGAACTGCCGAAGAACTGGCTGCCGACGAGGTGGTAAGAAGGGTCTATCTTGGTCAGAATTTCGAGCTTCGTTAAATTTTTCATTTTTCTGCAAAAATCTTTCGCAGGGTATTGCCAATCTCAGAAAACATCTTTTTCTTTGCACCGCAAAATTTCAGAGGACATTCAATCAGAAATGATAAAAAAGTTCCTGAAAAATTTGGAAGATTAGTTAATTGAAGTATTTTTGCAGTCCCAAAATTATTGGGAGTAAATAATGGCCCGTTCGTATATCGGTTAGTACTCAAGATTTTCATTCTTGCAAGAGGGGTTCGATTCCCCTACGGGCTACTTTTTAAAAACAAAAGATAAAGAAAAAGGTAATGGCAAATCATAAGTCAGCATTAAAGAGAATCAGGCAGAACGAAGCAAAAAGATTGCACAATCGTTATTATGCAAAAACAACGCGTAATGCCATCAAAGCTTTGAGAAATACTACCGACAAGGAAGAAGCAACAAAACTTTATCCTGAAGTGATTTCTATGATCGACAAGCTGGCCAAAAGAAACATTATCCACAAAAACAAAGCTTCGAACCTCAAATCGAAACTTGCACTTAAGATTAATCATCTGTAACAGAAATTCATAAAAAACAGAGAAACCTCTCCCGACCGGAGGGGTTTTTTTGTTGGCTTTAACAGGTGTTTCAAAAGTCAGGATTTATGGTTATTTTGCGCAATAACTCGCTGACTGATGAACGAATACAAAAAACTAAACATTAAGGACTGGGCTGAAGAAGACCGCCCGCGGGAAAAACTGCTGAAAAATGGTTCCCGTTCGCTTACCGATGCCGAATTGATTGCCATTCTTATCGGGTCGGGCAACACCGAAGAAACAGCCGTGGAACTATCAAAACGCATTCTTTCAACCTCCGGAAATAACCTGAACGAATTGGGCAGAAAGAGTATTGATTATCTTCAAAGTTTTAAAGGAATTGGCGAAGCAAAGGCAATTACCATTGTGGCAGCGCTTGAATTGGGAAAACGAAGAAAGGAAGCCGAAGTTTTCAGCAAGAAAACGATCACGGTTAGCAACGATGCTTTTCAATATTTTCTGCCGTTGCTTGGCGATCTGAATCACGAGGAATTCTGGGTCTTGCTGCTCGATCGTGGAAACAAAATTCAGGATTCATTCCGCATCAGCCAGGGAGGAATTTCAGGGACGGTAATCGATGTGAGAATTATTTTGAAGCCTGCACTCGAAAAACAATCAAGCAATATAATTCTTTGTCACAACCACCCATCCGGAACACTTCATCCTTCTCAAGCTGACCGCCAGATTACAACCAAAATAAAAGATGCCGCCAAATTGATGGATATTTCTGTGCTCGACCACATAATTATCGGTCAAAATAAATACTTTAGTTTCGCCGATGAAGGCATTTTATAAATTCTGAAAAACAGCGAAATGATACTTTTTTATACCGAAAAAATTACACCACGTGTCGATTATACGGTTCGCCTGTTTTTCGAAAGTATCCTGAAATCAAACTTTACACTAACAGATAATTACGAAGAATTTATCCGATCAGAACTTCCCAAAATCAATTATTCTGAAAAAGAATCAGCATCGGGAATTTCGGTAAAACCACATGGATTGCTTGCCTCCGAAAAGATTGAAGAATTTTCTATTCCCGAAGTTTGGTTTAACCCGGAAATGACATTTTTCAATCCCGGAAAATCGTTGCCGTTTGATGTTTTTTCAGCCGCATTTTACCTGGCCAGCAGGTACGAGGAGTATATAATTACCGAACGCGATCAGTATGGAAGATTTCATGCTGAACAAAGCATTTTATATTCGTCACGGTTGCTGAAAAAACCGCTGGTTAACATTTGGGCTGAATTGATTGCAGAATCTGTCAGTCAGGAATACCCCGGTTTTGTCTGGCCGGAACGAAAATTCAGTTATTTGTCAACAATTGATGTTGACAATGCGTGGGCTATAAAAAATAAAGGTTTTTTAAGAACATCCGGGGCGCTGCTGAAATCGCTTCTCAAGGCAAATTTCAGGGATTTTTTGGAAAGATTTCAGGTATTGTCAGGGGTAGCGAAAGATCCTTATTTCAATTACGATTATCTGAATTCAGTATTTGGCGGAAATGAAGAGAAGGTGATTTTTTTCTTTCTTCTCGGAGATTATAATCGTTACGATAAAGGAATTTCATACAAAAACAGGGAATTCAGAAAGCTGATCAGGAATATTTCAGGAAAATACAAAACCGGAATTCACCCGTCTTTCTTTTCAACAACCGATAATTCGGGCAAAATTCAGCAATCAGAAAAAACGAGGCTTGAGAGAATAAGCGGAAAGCCGGTGGAAATCAGCCGCCAGCATTATCTGAAAATCAGTTTTCCGGAAACACAAAGAACGCTTATTAAAAACGGGATACTGATTGATTATTCTCTGGGTTATGCATCGCAAACCGGTTTCAGGGCCGGAATTTGCACACCGTTTTATTTTTATGATCTTGAAAATGAATCGCAAACCAACCTCGAAATTTTACCTTTCCAGGTGATGGACGTTACATTGCGCCAATACCTGGAATATTCTCCGGCAAAGGCGATTAACGAAATCCTTGAATTGATGGAGGAAGTCAGAAAGGTAAAAGGTACTTTTGTTTCGGTGTGGCATAACGAATCTGTGAGCGACAAGCACGAATGGAGAGGATGGAGTAAGGTTTTTGAAACAATGAACCAAAAAGGTTTTGGCTGGGTAAATGCGTGAAAAATCAGAAATACAGCTTTTAAGGCGGCAGGAAATTGACGAGGAGAAATGGAGCCGTTGTATGGAAGATGCAGACAACAGTCGTGTTTATGCCAATCACTGGTATCTCGACAGGGTCACAGAAAATTGGGAAGCCCTTGTATGCGGCGATTACGAGTTTGTTATGCCGCTTCCGGTTCGTAAAAAATGGGGAATTAAGTATGTTTTCCAACCACTTTTTTCGCAACAACTCGGAATTTTTCCAGCCCCTACATTAGAAACAGGCGAAAAATTCATGACCAGACTGTACGATTTGTTTTCGTATTGTGAAACTAACCTGAATCCTCATAACCTGGTTTTTGAAGTTTTAAAAAATGCACAGATTCAGCCCCGCGATAATTTTCTGCTTCCGCTGGGTGAAGGATATTCAGCGTTATCGGCTAATTTTGCCACCAATACAAAACGAAACATTGCAAAAGCAGAAAATAACAACCTGCAACTGGTTACAGGGATGCAACCCAACGATTTTATTGAGTTTAAAATGCAAAATTCAGGTGGCCGGCTGATCCGGAAAGATACCGACAGACTGCGAAATCTGGTTAGTTTTCTGGGATACAAAGGATTGGGCGATTTACAGGGTGTATATACATCGCAGAATGAACTCTGTGCGGTAGTTTTTTTTCTGCGTTGGAAAAACAGGTTGATTTATCTGAGTGCCTCGTCAAACGAGGAAGGGAAAAATCTGGGGGCCATGTATTTTCTGGTGAACCAGGTAATTAAAAAACTCGCCGGTGAACCTTATATTATCGATTTCGAAGGATCCATGATTCCGGGTGTTGCCCGGTTTTATGCTGGTTTCGGAGCTTTCAGTGAATCCTATTATCAGTTGAAATTGAACCGGTTGCCCTGGCCGTTAAAACATATTAAAAAGTAATTTGTGATGAACAATATCCCAAGGAATGCGGGCAGACTGGCAGCACATTTTTTTTCAACAAAACGGCTGATTCATGCACGGCTTCCGGTTTTTCTACCATTTTATCACACAGTCAGTGACGAAAAACTTTCACATATTCTGAATTACAACTACCGAAATATTCAACAGTTTGAAGAAGAACTCGATTTTTACCTGGAAAATTACAAACCAATTTCATTGGCTGAAATCAATTCAGGAAATTTTTCCGGGAACGTATTTCACCTGAGTTTTGATGATGGGTTAAAAGAATGTGCGGAAATCATTTCCCCGATTTTGCTTAGAAAGGGAATACCCGCCACATTTTTTATCAATTCAGCCTTTGTCGAAAACAAAGAGTTATTTCACAGATACAAAGCCAGTTTGGTTTTAAACGAATTAAAAAGAAGAACTGAAAATCAGGTTCTGCAATTTCTGCATGAAAACGGAATCACGACAGAAAATATTCTGCAAACCAGTATTCATAAAACAAAAATACTTGATGAAGTTGCCGGAATGCTCGGTGTTGATTTTGACCAGTTTCTTGACGAACAAAAACCCTATCTGACCACCGGCCAGATTCTCGATCTTCAAAAACAAGGATTTTCAATTGGCGCGCACAGCAACCGTCACCCCGAATTCTGGCTGATTGATAAGGAACAACAAAAAGAAGAGATCAGGCTAAGTTTTGACTGGCTGGAAAAAAATATCCATCCTGAAATAAAAGCTTTTGCTTTTCCATACACCGATTCGGGTGTTACGAAAAGTGTTTTTGAATATTTGCACCAGGAAATGGGTTGTGATATTTCTTTCGGAACTGCAGGTATAAAATACGATCAACAGGAAAACCATTTTCAGCGGTACCCGGCAGAACAGCCCGGCGATTTCGAAACCAACCTGAAAGCCGAAATCATTTATCACTTTTTACGAAAACCTGTTGGAAAAACCATTGTACGACATTGAAACCGGAGATTTTAAAAATACGGCTCAAAGACCTTGAAAGCTTTTCGCAAAGTGAGGTTTTCAAAAGCTGGGAAACAGTTCCGGTTTCCAGCCTGCGGATTCAGTCATATTTACACAATCCGGATGCAAACCGCGATGATATCGTTTTATATGTCGCTTTAATTGAAAATAAACTCGTTGCTTTCAGAACACTCTTTGCCGGTTCTGTTTACACTTTTAACGGAAAAGAAAGATTTGGCTGGTGCAGTGGAAACTGGGTTCATCCAGTTTTCAGAAGACGGGGTTTTTCGGAGCTGCTTTTAAACGAAGCATGTGCCGACTGGAATGACAAACTGATGTTTACAAATTACGCCCCCAATTCAGAGAAACTATACCTGAAAACCGGGAAATTCGAAGCCATTCACCAGTTTCAGGGATTCCGGGGATACTTGTTCGTAAAAACCTTGAAATTGGCGCCACAGGCAAAGAAGAGTGTTTTCAGCAAAATCTTTTTCAGAGGAATTGATTTTGGAATTTTGGTTCTTGCCGGTTTCAGAACCTGGGTTTTTAAACCTGAAATCAATCCAACTGTCTCATTTTCTGAACTTGAATTTCCGGATGAAGAATGTTATAAATGGCTGGAAGAAAGGAAAAGTGGAAGTGTTTTTCAGCGAGGTGTCAGAGAATTTCAATGGATTTTCAATTTTCCCTGGATTACAGCGCAAAAAAATAGTGATGCTGAAAGATACCCATTTTCGTCTTTTTCAGAATCATTCAGATATTACACAATCAAGATCTTTGACCAAAACTGTTTTGCAGGATTTTTTATTTTTTCGGTTCGCGACGGTCATTTGAAAACACTTTGTTTTTTGGTAAAAGCTGGTAACGAAGAAGCGATTGCTGACTTTTTAAAACAATTTTGTGCAGTTCATAAAATTGAGGTGATTACAGTGTATAATTATGAGATAAGCAGGTATCTGTTTGCCCGAAAATTCCCATTTTTGCGGGCGAAAAATTACGGACAAAAAATTTACAGTTCTTTCAACTTTGACATCGCGCAACACCAGCGATTTCAGGATGGTGATGGCGATGTAATATTTACTTAAGCTAAACAACATGGATGTCAGAATTTTAGGCAACAATCACTCGATACTCGATCAATATCTCTCTGAAATCAGGGATGTAGTTATACAGAAAGACCCGCTTCGTTTCAGGGAAAACATGTACCGGATTGGCGAGCTTTTCGCTTATGAAATCAGCAAAACATTAAAATTTGAAGTTTCGGATGTAATTACTCCGCTGGGAATTGCAAAAGTGCCGGTACTGACCAGTCAACCGGTTTTGGCAACCATTCTCAGGGCCGGACTTTCAGTTCACAACGGTTTACTGAAGATTTTCGACAGAGGTGAAAACTGTTTTATTTCGGCTTACCGAAAATATTCAGAAGAAGGCGATTTCGAGATTGAATTTGAATACATGGCTTCACCCTCGCTTGATAATAAGGTAGTAATTCTTTCAGACCCGATGCTTGCATCGGGCAAATCGATGGAAATCGGATACCATGCGCTTTTCAGTAAAGGCACACCGGCTCATATTCATCTTGTTTCAATCATCTCAAGTCAGCAGGGTGTTAATTACATTATCGATAAAATAAGGGCTGAAAACGTGACATTGTGGCTGGGAGCCATTGATGAGGGAATGACGCCTCACTCTTATATCGTTCCGGGTTTGGGCGATGCCGGCGACCTGGCTTATGGCGAAAAAATCGACTCGAAATAATAATAAAAAAGCCTTCTGTTTTCAAACAGAAGGCTTTTTTATAAGTGCTTAGTCAGCTTATTTTCCTTTTACTTTGAAGAGTTCTTCTTCGGTTACTTTTTTAACCAGCATACTGTCTTTCAAGGTTTTGTTAATGGCGTTAAAAGGTGCGGTAATTACTTCGTCACCTTCTTTCAAACCTTCCAAAATCTGAATATTGTTATTATCCTGAATGCCGGTTTTTACTTCCACTTTTCGGGCCCTGCCATCTTTCAGCAAAAACACAACTTCCTGTTTTTCTTCTTTTTCAACCTGCTTTGTTTCAACTGTTGCAGTTTCCACTTCTTCCATTTCGGTTTCTTTTGCTTCTTCCTTTACTTCTTCCGTTCCGCCGGTTTTCTTTTTTACACGGGTTGTAACAGCCGAGATCGGCACAGAAATTACATTTTCGCGGGTATCCGTCAGAATATCAACTGCTGCCGACATTCCGGGGCGGAATGGATAGATTTTGTTTTTTACCGAATCAATTAAGTCGGCATACGATTCACGGAGCAAAAGTACTTTTACTTCAAAATTGGTAACCTGGTCGGCCGAAGTAGCGGCAACACCTGATTTTGCCGAGTTGGCAATTTCGGTAACCAGTCCTTTGAATTTGCGATTCAGGTAGGCGTCCACTTCAACAAGTGCTGTGTCGAATTTGGTTACTTTTACAATGTCGTTTTCGTTTACATCCACCCAAACCTCCATTTTATTTAAATCGGCAATTACCATCATTTCGGTACCTGTCATCATACTGGTTCCCACAACACGTTCGCCTTTTTCAATGTTCAGTGCTGCCACAGTACCATTTATAGGTGCATAAATTTTTGTTTTTGTGAGCTGTTCCCTTGCTTCGGCAACCGATGCTTCGGCACTTTTAACCGAGAATTGTGCCGCTTTTACTTCGGCCTGGGCTACCTGAAACGACGCCTGTGCAGTTTCAAATTCAGAAACGGGAATCGTATTTTTTTCATACAACTGTTTAGCTCTTTTAAACGAAAGTTCCCGTTCGATAAGTTGTGCTTCGGCTTGTGCCTGGCGGGCTTTTGCTGAATTTAACGCTGCTTCGGAGCGGTTTAATGCCGAAACATAAATTTCAGGTTTAATCACGCAAAGCAGTGTGCCGGCTTTCACTTCCTGACCTTCTTCAACATAAAGTTCAATTACTTCACCTGACACGTCGGGGCTGATTTTTACCTGTGTTTCAGGCTGAATTTTTCCGTTGGCTGTTATAAATTCGGTAAGGGTTTGTGATTTTACATTTTCGGTGGCAACACTAATCGAAAATTCCTTCCCGAACCATCCTTGTTTTTTTCCAACCACCAAAACAATAATGGCAACCACAACAACTCCTATTACTATGGGTAAAATCTTTTTATTCTTCATTTTTTGAGCGAAGTTTTTGTCAATTCGTACTAAAACAGATTCCAAAATTACAGCAAAAAGCTGGTTAAACGAAAAAACTTATTGTTTTACAAGCATTCGGGCAGTTTTCCGGCTGTGTTGTTCAAGATAAATATCTTTTTCTTTTACCATCCAATCCAGCACTTCTTCGGTGTAATGCCTGATTGTGATCAGCGTCAATCCCGTATTATATCGAACGCTATAAAATTCTTTTAGTTCATTAAAAATCTCTTCCCAATCGGCTTCGGGTGCATCAAGCACAAGGTTCAGGTCGATGGCAGACTGTTGCATCAGCGTGATTTTTACCCTGTTTTCGAGCAGGAAATTCACAACGCGGTCGATGTCTTCAATACTGATGAGTGAGAAATCGATGGGTGTGAGTGTAATCAGCACCTGGTTTTCCTTGAAAATAAAAATAGGCGGCAAGTCGATTTTATGGTCGATGGAATGAATGACTGTTCCCTGAATTGCCGGATCAACAAATGACTTTACATACAGCGGAATACCTTTGTTGTGCAGTGGTTTCATGGTTTTCGGGTGAATAACCTGTGCTCCTGAATGAGTCATTTCAACAGCCTCACGGTAGGATAAAGAGCCAATTTCAACCGCTCCATCCATTTTCTTTGGATCGCAACTTAAAACCCCCGGAACATCTTTCCAAATGGTAACACTTTCAGCATTCAGTACATTTCCGAGAATGGCGGCGGTAAAATCAGATCCCTCGCGTCCTAACGTTGTAGTCAGGTTTGCAATGGTTGAACCTATAAATCCCTGGGTCAGGTAAATGTGTTGACTTTCAAAATTGAAGATTTCAGGAACGAGTTCTTCGGTAAGCTCCCAGTCAACGGTGGCATCGCGGTAACGATCGTCGGTTCTCAGACAATTTCTGATGTCAATCCATTGGTTTTCAATTCCGATGCTGTTTAAATATTCGCTTACAATCTGAGTCGAAACCAATTCGCCAAAACAAATAATCTGGTCGTATTCAAAATCATAATCCAGCGACGGACTTTTCTTCAGTTTATTTTCAAGTTCAGCAAATAAAACTGCGACCGATTCGGGAATACCTTTGTCGGCAAAAAGCTGATTAACGATTTCGAGATGACTGGCTTTAAACTGGTTGAAAACCTCATTTTTTTTGTTATTTCTGTCAAAATATGCTCTTACTAATGTTTCGAGCAGGTTGGTGGTTTTGCCCATGGCCGAAACAACCACAGCCAGCTTTCCTTTTTCACTCCCAATAATTTGCGAAACATTCCTGACTGCCTGGGCATCTTTCACCGATGCTCCGCCAAATTTGTAAACTTTCATATCAGTCTGTCAAAAATTTTTATGCAAAACTAAAACATTCCGGGCAATTGAAACATTGTATTGGTCAATGACTTTATAAAAATTGTATTTTCGGTGTTGTAGGTATTAAAATGGAGAAATTATGAATCTGTCATCAAAAGTAATATTGAATAACGGTGTGGAAATGCCGTGGTTCGGGCTGGGAGTTTTTTTGTCGAAAGATGGGGAAGAAGTGGAAAATGCGGTAAAAGTTGCTTTGAAAAACGGGTACCGGCATATCGACACAGCCGCTATTTATAAAAATGAACGGGGAGTGGGAAATGCGGTAAAAGCCAGCGGTATTCCGCGTGATGAAATATTTATCACCTCGAAGGTTTGGAATAGCGATCAGGGATATAAAACCACGCTTGAGGCATTTGAAAAAAGCCTCGAAAAATTGCAGACCGATTATCTCGATTTGTACCTGGTTCACTGGCCCAAAGGCAAACGATCGGTGGAAACCTGGAAAGCGCTGGAGGAATTGTACCAAAAAGGTCGTGTTCGTGCTATTGGAATCAGCAATTTTCTGGTGCATCATCTCGAAGAGTTTTTGCCCGAATGTAAAATCACTCCGGCTGTGAACCAATACGAATTTCACCCTGAGCTTTTGCAGCCTGAATTGCTGGAATATTGCAAAAAGCGGGGTATTCAGCCCGAAGCCTGGAGCCCGATTATGAAAGGAAAGGTGAACGACATTCCGGTAATGCAGGCGCTGGCTGCCAAATATGGCAAAAACCCGGTACAGATTGTTTTACGGTGGGATATTCAAAAAGGCGTGGTTACCATTCCGAAATCGGTAACACCTGAAAGAATTCTTTCGAATGCCGATATTTTTGATTTTGAGCTTTCGGAAGATGATATGGCCAAAATCGACAGGCTTGACAAAAATGGGCGGATTGGCGGGCACCCGGATTATATCAACTTTTAAAATTCAAAATTGAATTAAATTCTGAGAAAGTTATTTCATTTCCGGCTTTCTTTTGGCCTGAAACATTGTTTTTATAAGATTATAAATTACTGGAATTTAATTACTTTTGAAAAGAACTTAAACTTTTTAAATCATGACACAAACAAAAAAATACCCTGTTTCGCGCAGGAATTTTATAAAAATCTCTGCTGCCACAACTGCTGCAGTTTCGGCCATGTCGCTGGGAAGTTGCAGTGTCGAAAAAGTACCCGCTCCCATGAAACGCAAATTCGGAAATCTCGGTTTTGATGTTACCACTATCGCTTTGGGCGGACAGGCATCCATTCAGTGGACTCCCGAAGATGTGGATCCGGTTCCGATTATCTTGAAAGCCTTCGATTTGGGGATTAACTATTTCGATACTTCGAACCTGTATGCTAAAAGCCAGTTGCATTACCACGAAGCATTTAAACGGCTGAATCTGATTCCGGGAGTTGGAGGTTACAATGAAGCGCTGCGAAAATCCATCTGGCTCACCAGCAAAACTGCTATGCGTTGGGGAAAACCGGGCTGGCCTGAACGCGAAGGTGTGAGTAATTGGTCGAATGGCGAAAATGTAAAATGTGCGGTTGACGATGTTAAACGTTCGCTTTCACAGCTTTTTGGCAACGACGATGGTAATTATCCTGAAGGTGCTTATCTGGATATGGTTTTGGTGCACACACTTCATAACACAGCCGAAGTGGATGTTTTGTACGAAGGACTGGAAACCCCGCTTGACCCGAATGGTAATTTCGGAGCCTTGGTTGCGCTGCGTGATTTACGGGACGGTACCAATCTGACTGGAATGAATCCCAAAAACGAAAAGCTTATCCGGCACATTGGTTTCTCTGGCCATGCCAATCCCCCAGCAATGATGGAAATGATACAGCGTGACGAATATGGAATTCTGGATGGAATGCTGGTCGCCATCAATGCAAACGATAAACAGAAAATGAATATGCAGCACAATGTTATTCCGGTTGCAGAGGCCAAAGGAATGGGCATCATCGGAATGAAGGTTTTTGCCGACGCAGCCATGTATCACAAAAAACCCGACTGGTCGCGGGCTCCCGAAGACGTTTACCGGAAAGTTGGTTCGCCCGAACTGCCCAGCCGTCCGCTGATTGAATACGCACTCACAACACCCGGAATTCATACATTGATTATTGGTATCGGACAGATTGATGAAGATCCGATGAAATGCCAGCTGGTGCAGAATTTCTATGCCGCTCAGATTGAACCTAATGGAATGACAGCCGAAGAGCGTAGGAAAATTGAAGAATATACTGCGCAGGTGAAAGAAGGTAAAACCAATTATTTTCAGGCGATAGAAAAACAAGGACTTTCAGCTCCGCAAAAACTCCGGTTAACAGAGAATAAATTAACCTGGGATACAGCTTTTGCCGATGATATGCCAATCTCTCACTACGAAATTTTGGCAGGAAGCACACTTTTGGGAAAGGTGGAACACAAACCGCAGATATTGCGCAGCCAGCCTTTTGTTTTCGAACTGGAAAAAATGGGAGAAGGGATTTTAGTAGCGGCTGTTGATAAAGCGGGAAACCGGGCAGAGGTAAATCTTGTATAAATAAATTTTTCAAGAGGTTGAACCAAATTCAGTAGATTTGGTTCCATATTGAAACCAAAAATAACATCATGGCAGACAGACTTTCAGATCCGATCGGAAGATTAATGGGACTTCGTTATAAATCACATCCCTGGCACGGCGTTTTCCTGGGGAAAGATGCACCTGTGGAAGTAACCGCATTCATTGAAGTGGTACCCACCGATACGGTTAAATACGAAATCGACAAGGACAGCGGCTATCTCCGCCTCGATCGTCCGCAAAAATTCTCAAATGTGGTTCCGGCTTTATACGGATTTATTCCACAGACTTTTTGTGGTGATAAAGTGGGTGAGTACTGCAACGAGAAAACCGGCAGGAAAGATATCAAAGGTGATGGCGACCCCATCGATATTTGTGTACTGACAGAAAAAACACTTTCACACGGAGACTTATTGGTGAATGCACGTCCAATTGGCGGATTCAGAATGATTGACGGCAACCAGGCCGACGATAAAATTATTGCAGTGCTTCGGAATGATACTGTTTATGGCCATTTCAGAAATCTTGATGAGGTTCCGAAAATTGTAATCCAACGACTGGAACACTATTTTCTGACCTATAAAGATATGCCGGGCGAAGACCGTTATACAGAAATTCCAACCATTTATGGTGTTGAAGAAGCTTACGAAGTAATTAAACGATCGATTGATGATTATCACAATAAATTTGACAACCTTGGTAAATTGCTTACCTGATTTCAGAAACGAAATACATCGTAAGCATACCGCATAATTAAAATGGCAACCACAATCAGAAAAAATATTCTGATAAAGTGGTTGCCTTTTTTGATGGCCATCCGGCTGCCAATGAGGCTTCCGGCTACATTCCCAACAGCCATTATTATTGCCACTCCCAAAAGATAATTTCCCTGGCGGATAAATACAAAAAGTGCCGAAACATTGGTAGCGCAATTAATTATTTTTGAATAAGCCGAAGCTGTTACAAATTCGAATCCCAATAAAACGACAAAACCAAGCACAAGGAAACTGCCGGTTCCGGGTCCGAGAAAACCGTCGTAAAAACCAACGATCAGTCCAAGCAATGAGCCAAAAACAAGCTTTTTATTTTCTGAAAGCGATTTCGTTTGAATGGTTCCCAAATCTTTTTTTAGAAAAGTATAAATGCCGATTAAAATCAGAATAAAAAGAATTACGGGTTTCAGCACTGCCGGATTGATGATACTGACAGTTTTTGCACCGGCAAACGAAGCCACAAATGCAAAAAATGCTACTGTAAGCAACAGCTTGAAATTGTAGCGGATATGGCGCGAATACTGAACTGCAGCCATTGACGTGCCTGCCAGTGCAGAGATTTTGTTGGTACCAAAAAGTGTTGGAACCGGTGCGTTTGGAAAACCAATCAAAAGCGCCGGCAATTGAATCAGGCCACCACCTCCAACAACAGAATCGATAAACCCTGCTACAAAAGCGAGAATTCCCAGAACTGAAAGTGTCAAAAAGTTTACATCAGAAAAGAGTGAATTCATTGTTATTCTCTATTTTTTTAACGCAAAGGACGCTGAGAAGACGCAAAGAACCAAAGTGAAAAATGAATCTGGATTTTAAATTTAAATTCTTGTAAATCATTTATTACTGCGCGAAAAGCTACCTGAAAATCTTTCCTACGGGATACCGTTTCCAGGTTTTTTCGAGCCACTCGGTATTGTTGTAAATATAGGCAAGTTGTGCCCTGTGGTTTTTGGCAAACTCAGGGTCGGCTTTGCGTTTTCCTTCGAATTTTGCCCTGAATTCAGGGTGCTCGTTCAGGTATTTCAAAGCATTGTCTTCAAATCCGTATGACGAAAAATATTCGCGCTGGTCGAGAATGTTGTCGAAGAAATTCCAGCGGAAAAACGAATCGGTGGCTTTTGGTTCAAACATCTCAAGCAGGTATTTTATTTTTTCCTGTCTGACCGGAATTATAAGGTCGCCGGTATAAAACTGCACCTGCTGTTTTTCGCTGTGCGTAGTTACTTTATCATGATAAAAGTGGCCATTGTATGGTTTTGCCGGACTGGTAAAATCGTCGATGTAGTCCATTGTTGACAGAATTATCGAATCGTTTTTTAAACGCGAATAACTGATTTTAAGGATATCAAGCCGTTCAATAATTTCGCGGTAATTTTGCGGCAAAATATAAAACTCAGGCACATCAACAAACTCGGTTTTTTCGTACACATCGAAATATTTAACCTGCACGGTGTAAGGTTTTGAAAGGTCGTAGCCAAAACGCGGCACTCCTGTAACCGGACTGATTTGTTCTTTGTCAACTTCGTAGCCTTTAAATTCAATCATTCTGAATTGGGTGGTATCGATTTCGTACGCAACCGGGTATTTTGTCATTGCCATCGACTCACGGATTCCTTCCTGCCTTGTTTTCCGTATAGTTTCGCCATTTTCAGCAGTATATTTGGCCAGTACGTGAATAAACTGGTAACACGATTTTACACGGTCGTAATAATGGTGGTAAATCTGGTTTTCAGTCATCATTCCATAGCTGTGAAAAAGACCGGCAAAACCCGAAGAATACCTTGGTCCGGTAGGTGATGACGCGATTCCGTTTTTCGGGTCGTCGTAAAAATAATCCACGTAGGGAATCAACTCGTATTTCCCTTTTTTCATACCACTGTACATCGCCGGAACCAATTCACTGCGTATGTATTTCTCCATTCCTTCAGGATAAAGCGCTGGCGATGGCTGAATGTAAGTAATGCTGTACTGATGTACGCTGCCATTGGTGGTGTGCGTGTCGAGAAAAACATCGGGGTTCCATTCTGTAAATATTTTGCTGAAACTGCGTGCGTTTTCCGAATCACATTTGGTGAAATCGCGGTTCAGGTCAAGGTTAGCATAATTACCGCGAAACCCGGTTTCATAAGGCGTTGTTTGTCCCGACCGGTTGTAAGCGCTGCGGTTTAAAACTCCGCCAATATTGTACACCGGAATAATAACGATAACTGTTTTTTCGAGCATTTTTATCATGCCGTCCTTGTTGCGCAAAACGTCGTCGGCAAATTCCAGACTGGCATCAATTCCTTCGGGTTCACCGGCGTGGATTCCGTTGTTGACGAGCAAAATCGTTTTTCCCTGCTGATGGATTTTTTCTGGATTGAATTCAGGTTCGCTGTTCATTACAAACAGGTGCAGCGGTTTTCCGCAATCTGTCAAACCTTTTTCAAGCAACACCGCATTTGAGTAATGCTCATCCAGTTGCCTGAACATTTCAATGGCTTCGTAATAAGTTGGTGTGTAGTTTTGTTCGTATTTCAGCTTGAGCAAAGCGGGTTTTTGGGCAAAAACTGAAAGTGAAATGAAAAATATAATCGCGATAAAAATCAGGTTTTTCATCTTTATGAATTAATGGCTAAAGCCGGTTTTGGTTTTCATTTGTTTTGCACAGGGCTTAAGCCCTGTGTAAAATTGCAAATCAATACATCAGGCTTCAGCCTTTAATGTGCTGATATTATTTTCTTTCGAGGTTGATATTCGAATACCTGAATCCGTTTTTTTCGTCAAACAAATCTTCGCGGAATGTTTCGCTCCAATCAGAATAATTGATTTCCGGGAAATAAACATCGGCATCAAACGGTTGGTGTACCAGCGTGAGATAAAGTTTTCCGGCCAGCGGGTAAAACTGCCGGTAAATCATTCCGCCTCCGATGATAAAAGCTTCATTTTCGTCTTTCACTTTTTCAATGGCTTCATCAATCGAAAAAACCACTTCGCACCCGGGGAAAACATCATCCGGTTTATCTGTAATCACAACGTGCCGGCGGTTGGGCAGTGGCCATTTCGGCAACGAAAGCAATGTATTCCGTCCCATAATTAAGGTGTGGCCGGTTGTAATTTCCTTAAATCTTTTCAGATCGGTGGGCAGGTGAAAAAGCAGTTCGTTGTTTTTGCCAATGGCAAAGTTTTCTGCAATGGCAACTATGATGGATATGTTTTTGTGAATCATAGAAAGAGACTGATAGTGATTTATAGTGATTCTTTGTATATGAAATTGTAAATCGTCAATTGTTAAATGGTAAATACATTTATAAAGTTTATACCGCCACTTCTCCCTTAATATGCGGGTGTGCCTGGTAGCCAATCAGCTCAAAATCTTCAAACTTAAAATCGAAAATATTTTTAATTTCAGGATTGATTTTCATTTGTGGTAACGGAAATGGTTCGCGGGTGAGTTGTAGTTTAACCTGTTCAATATGGTTCGAATAAATATGAACATCGCCAAAAGTGTGCACAAAATCACCGGGTTGCAAACCAGTTACCTGTGCCACCATCAATGTTAACAAAGCGTATGATGCAATGTTGAACGGAACACCCAGAAAAACATCGGCGCTGCGCTGGTACAATTGGCACGAAAGTTTTCCGTCGGCCACATAAAACTGAAACAAAACATGACAGGGCGGAAGGTTCATTTTGTCTAATTCGCCCACATTCCAGGCGCTTACAATGTGGCGGCGCGAGTCGGGTTTGTTTTTAATCGAATCGATTACCTGTGAAATCTGGTCGATATGATGGCCGTCGGGCGTTGGCCAGCTGCGCCACTGGTAACCGTAAATATGACCGAGGTTGCCGTCGGGATCGGCCCATTCATTCCAGATTCGCACTCCGTTGTCGGTGAGATATTTTATGTTGGTGTCGCCGGCCAGAAACCAAAGCAACTCGTGAATGATTGATTTCAGGTGCAATTTTTTGGTGGTTACCACTGGAAAGCCTTCACTCAAATCAAACCGCATCTGGTGGCCGAAACGGCTGATGGTACCTGTTCCGGTTCGGTCGCTTTTAACAGTTCCTTCTTTTAAAATGGTTTCCAGCAGATGTAAATATTGCTTCATTTCTTTTCAGTTTGATGCAAAAATAGTTTTTTGAAAACGCCGTGTTTGTTTGTGGAAGATTAAAATATTCACAATCTGAATATGTTTTGAACCAAACAAGCCAAAATTGCCTATTCTCCCGATTAAAGTTTTTCTCCACATTTTTTGCAGAAAACAGCATCGTCGTCGTGTTTGTCGAACATACATTTTTGACAAACCTGTGTGTTTTTTACTGGCGTTGGTTTTATGATTTCAGCAGTAATAATACCAGTAGGTACGGCGATTATGGCATAACCTAAAATCATGATGATGCTGGCCATAAACTGTCCCAAAGCAGTGGCCGGACTAATGTCGCCATAACCAACGGTTGTTAATGTTACAATTGCCCAGTAAATACTTAGCGGGATGCTTTTAAAACCATTGGTTTCGCCTTCAATGAGGTACATAATGGTTCCCATGATAACCACGATAATCAAAACAAAAAATATAAAAACCGATATTTTTTCGCGGCTGGCCCACATCGCGCGCATCAACAACCGGCCGGCCTGTGTATATCGGGTTAGCTTTAAAACCCTGAATATTCGCAGCAGTCTTAGCATTCTGATTACAACCAGACTTTGGTATCCAAACGCAAATAAACTCAGATAAGTAGGTATAACTGATAAAAAATCGATAATACCAAAAAAGCTGAAAGCGTACCGGAGTGGTTTCTGAACAATCAATATTCGGAGAATATATTCAACCGTGAAAATCCCGGTGATTATCCATTCCATTGTTTTCAACTGACTGTGATATCGGGCATCAAAATCAGGAACGCTTTCAAGCATCACCAATCCGACACTTATCAGAATCACAATCAGCAAGACTACATCGAAGAGTTTACCTGCTGGTGTATCGGCTTCAAAGATGATTTCGTACAGGCGTTTTTTGAGCGTCATCTTTTTTCAGTATTTATTCTGGTTAAAAATACATGAAGGGGTGAAATAAAACAAAAAACCTTCCGGTAATTTACCGGAAGGTTTTCATTATTGGATTTGTAAATCCCCTTTCTGTTTTCAGTTTTTAAAGAATAGTTTCCACTTCGTGGTAAGGTAAGTTAAATGCTTCGGCTACACCTTTGTAAACCACTTTCCCATCTACTACATTCAATCCTTTACGCAGCGGTACGCTATCGGTGCAAGCTTTTTTCCAGCCTTTTCCTGCGATTTCGATCGCATAGGGAAGTGTTGCGTTTGTAAGGGCAATGGTTGAAGTGCGCGGAACTGCTCCCGGCATGTTGGCAACACAGTAGTGAATAATATTGTCAACTATAAAAACCGGCTCGGCATGTGTTGTTGCCGATGTGGTTTCGAAACAACCACCCTGGTCAACAGCCACATCTACCAAAACTGTACCCGGGCGCATGGTTTTCAGCATGTCGCGGGTTACCAGGTGCGGAGCTTTTGCGCCTGGTATTAAAACAGCTCCGATAATTACATCGTTATATTTTACAGCTTCACGAATGTTGTACTCGTTGCTCATCATGGTTTTAACGTTGGCTGGCATGATGTCGTCGATATAACGCAGACGTTTCAGCGAAACATCCATAATAGTGACATCGGCTCCCAGTCCGGCGGCCATTTTTGCAGCTTCGGTCCCAACAATTCCACCACCGATAATCAGTACATTAGCTGGAGGTACACCGGGTACTCCACCCAACAAAACGCCATATCCGCCATAGGTTTTTTCAAGGTATTTTGCCCCCTCCTGAACCGACATACGACCAGCTACTTCACTCATCGGAACCAGCAAAGGCAGCGAACGGTCTTCCAGTTCAACCGTTTCATAGGCAAGACAAATTGAGCCATTCTTAATCATTTCCATTGTCAGCGTTTCCGACGATGCAAAATGAAAATAGGTATAAAGAATCTGTCCTTTTTTTATCAGTTTATATTCTGATTCTATCGGTTCTTTTACTTTGATAATCATTTCAGCAATCCCGTACACATCTTCGATTGTTGGTAACATAATTGCACCTGCCGAAATGTAATCTTCATCTTTGAATCCGCTTCCCATTCCGCCTCCCGCCTGAATATACACTTCATGTCCGCGTTTTACAAGTTCAGCAGCGCCGGCTGGTGTGAGCGCAATCCGGTTCTCATTATTTTTGATTTCCTTTGGTACTCCGATAATCATTGCAGTAACTTTTAAGTTTGTTTTCTGGTTGCCAAAATTAGAGTTCGGCATACGATTAAAACATGATAAAACTTAATGATTACAATGTTTCCGGAGATTCATTGTTTGAAGTTAACAGACTGGAAGTTAATTTTTTAATATTATTTCAATTTGAAATTTTTTAACTACTGTCAATTTCAATCTGATACTTGTATATTTGTCAGTCTTTATAAAATATATTTTAAAACATGCCAACAGTATCCGACAGGGGTAAAATAATGCCCGATTCGCCTATCAGAAAGTTAGCTCCTCTGGCCGACAAAGCCAAAGAAAAAGGAATCAAGGTTTTTCATTTAAATATTGGTCAGCCCGATTTACCAACACCACAAGTGGCGATTGACGCGATAAAAAACATCGACAGAAAGATACTGGAATATTCTCCCAGCGAGGGAATTAAATCGCTGAGAAATAAATTGGTTGGATATTATAAAAGGTTTGACATTAACGTTAGTATTGAAGATATTATAGTTACAATGGGTGGAAGCGAGGCGGTTACTTTTGCTTTTATGAGTTGCCTTGACCCGGGTGACGAAATAATTGTTCCGGAACCAGCTTATGCCAATTACGAAGCTTTTGCAATTGTTGCCGGGGCTAAAATCAGACCCGTTGTGGCCAGGATTGAAGATGGATTTGCTTTGCCGCCGGTTGAAGAATTCGAAAAACTGATTACTCCAAAAACCAAGGGTATCCTGATCTGCAATCCGAACAATCCAACTGGTTATTTATATACCCAGGAAGAAATGGATGCAATCCGCGATTTGGTGAAGAAATACGATTTGTATTTGTTTTCTGATGAGGTTTACCGCGAGTTTTGTTATACAGGTGCTCCCTATATTTCGGCGTTTCATCTCGATGGAATCGAGCAAAATGTTGTTTTAATTGATTCCGTTTCGAAGCGTTACAGCGAATGTGGATTAAGAATCGGTGCGCTGATTACCAAAAATGCAGCAGTCAGAAAGAATGTGATGAAGTTTTGCCAGGCACGATTGAGTCCGCCACTGATTGGCCAAATAGCCGCTGAAGCATCTATCGATGCCGACCCGAAATACATGCTCAACAATTATAATGAATATGTCAACCGTCGTAAATTTCTGATTGACGGGCTAAACCGGATTGAAGGTGTTTATTCTCCAATTCCGATGGGAGCATTTTACACCGTCGCCAAACTTCCGGTTGATGATGCCGATAAATTCTGCGAATGGCTTTTATCTGATTTCAATTACGAAAACCAGACAATTTTCCTGGCACCAGCCACAGGTTTTTATACCGACCCGAAAAATGGCATCGACCAGGTACGTATCGCCTATGTATTGAAAAAAGAAGATTTGGCGGTTTGCCTGAAAATTCTGGATGAAGCTCTGAAAGTTTACCCCGGAAGTAAGGTTCGTAAAACAGCACGGGCAGTTGCAGAATAAAAGAAAGAGATTGTTAGTGATTATTTGCGATTAAATAAATAAAAAAATCTGGGTTGAATTTTCAATCCGGATTTTTTTCTTCTCAATGAGGAGGTTTTAAGTGACCTAAAGTCTTTTTATGCGTTCCATTGCTTCCAGCACATTTTCCCTGTCAGCAAAAGCTGAAAAGCGGAAATAACCTTCACCTGCCGGACCAAATCCTGAACCCGGAGTTCCCACTACATTGGCTTCGTTCAGCAATTTGTCAAAAAATTCCCACGATATCATGCCGTTTTTGGTTCTTACCCAAATGTAAGGAGCGTTTTCTCCGCCAAAAACTTCGTAACCACTTTCCGCCAGGCTTTTCTTCATGATTCGGGCATTTTCCATGTAATAGTCAATTACAGCCTGCACCTCATTTTTGCCTTCTTCGGTAAAAATGGCAGCAGCAGCTCTTTGCACCGGGTACGAAACGCCATTGAATTTGGTAGTATGGCGGCGGTTCCACAATTTGCTCACCTGGTGCGGATTTCCCTGTTTATCGTAAGCAACAAGTTCGTTCGGAATCACCGTGTAAGCGAGGCGGGTGCCGGTAAAACCTGCTGTTTTCGACAAACTGCGGAATTCGAGTGCCACTTTTTTAGCCCCTTCAATTTCGTAAATCGAATGAGGTATCGAATCGTCGGTGATAAAAGCTTCGTAAGCCGCATCGTATAAAATGATGCTTTTATTTTCCAGTGCATAATCCACCCATTTTTTCAGTTCTTCTTTTGAGGCAACTGCCCCGGTTGGGTTATTGGGGAAGCAAAGGAAAATCAGGTCGGGTGTTTCGGTTGGTAATTCGGGAATAAAATGATTTTCGGCGGTACACGGCATGTAAATAATGCCTTCGTAGTAACCGTTTGGCTGGCAAACGCCTGTTTTTCCCGCCATCACAGTAGTGTCGGCGTAAACCGGGTAAACCGGGTCGCCAATGGCAATTTTATTGTCGTGGCCAAAAATTTCCTGGATGTTTCCGGTATCGCATTTCGAACCATCAGAAATAAAAATTTCGTCAGCCGAAATGTCCACGCCTCTTGCGTTAAAAGCGTTTACAGCAATGGCTTCACGCAGGAATCCATATCCTTGCTCAGGTCCGTAACCTTTGAAAGTTTCACGTTTGGCCATTTCTTCCACCCCTTCGTGGAAAGCTTTTACCACGCTCGGAACCAGCGGTTGTGTAACATCGCCGATTCCCATGCGGATTACTTTTTTGCCGGGATTGGCTTTAACAAATTCGTTCACCCGGCGGCCAATTTCCGGGAAAAGATAGCCTGCCTGTAATTTCAGGTAGTTTTCGTTGATGAATGCCATTATATAATATCTAAATTGTTAATATACGATTTTAGCTTTGGAAGCCAGTTTTTTATGATTTGCCAGATTTCTTCAGCATCAACACCAAAATAGTCGTGAGCTACAATATTTCTCAATCCTTTTATTTTCCACCATTCAATTTCTGAATTTGAAATTCTGAAATCATCTGAAAGTTTACCGGCCATTTCACCAATTACGATGAAGTTCATTAAAACAGCATCAAAAGATTTTGTGTCGATATTTAATTCATCGGCATTATTAAATGAAACAACATATTCCTCAATTTTTTGAATTGATTCAAGAATATTTGCAAGACAATCAGCGTCTTTATTCAACATATATCGCCTCATTTTCGATTCTTTTTCTGAATCGGGGTTTGATGTATCGTTCTCTGCAAATGTCAACATCAATATTAAACCGATCTTTAAAAAACTGTTTAAGCTGAAGTTTAAGCTCGAAGAGATTTTGGGTGTTAACCTCAAAATCAACAATTAAGTCAATGTCAGATTGAATTGTCTGTTCCTTTCTTGCATACGAGCCAAAAATCCCGATTCGCGTGATGTGAAACTTTTCCCGCAATAAATTACGGTTGCTTGAAATGAATTCCAATATATCTTGTTGACTGTACATGATTTTGCAAAATTACAAAAATATCATCCTTGCCAAAGGTTAAAAGTATTTGCATTGATGAAAAGTCAGATAGTTTTAAGAATATATTTAAACAGATGCGAAATAACCTGAAAATTCAAAATTGATTTGCGACTATACATTTGCATCACTTTAATACCTTTGCAGCCAAAAAACAACAAATCATGCAAAACAGCTTTGTGAAATCGCACGGTCTCGGGAATGAATACATTGTTCTCAACCAGGATAATATCACATTTGAGTTAACGGTAAAAGCCATTCAGAAAATCTGCAACGTTCATTTTGGCATTGGTTCCGACGGTATTTTACTGAAAGTTTCCACCCAAAAAGCCGATTTCGGGTTGCGGATTCTCAATCCCGATGGTTCGGAAGCGGAAAAAAGTGGCAATGGTCTGCGTATTTTTGCCAAGTATTTGTTTGATTATGGATTTGCCAAAACCAAATCGTTTTCCATCGAAACACCCGGCGGTATTGTTCAGGCCGAAGTGGTTGAGGAAAGAAACGGAAAAGCCGGAACTGTAAAAGTGGATATGGGGAAAGCTATTTTCGAGTCGGAAAAAATTCCGGTAAAAGCAACAACTGAAGAATGTATTGATTATACGCTGAACCTCGAATACCGCGATTATCAAATTAACTGCGTTTCGGTGGGCAACCCGCACTGCGTGATTCTGAAAGACGAACTCGACGAGAAAGAGGTAAAAGCTTTCGGGCCGCAAATCGAAAACAACCCGATGTTCCCGAACCGCATCAACGTACAGTTTGCCAAAGTAATTTCACGTTCCGAAGTGGAAATTATGATCTGGGAACGTGGCGCCGGCTGGACACTCGCTTCGGGCAGTTCGTCGTGCGCGGTGGCTTCGGTAATGGTAAAACGCGGATTGACCGACCGAAATCTGACAATAAAAATGCAGGGCGGCCAGTTGAAAATCGAAATCGATAACGACTGGAACATCCGGATGACGGGTGAAGTGCGCGAGGTAGCCACCGGCGTTTTAAGTAACGAACTCATCGAAGAAATAAAATAGACCATGAAACAGATTTTCCTGATTTTGCTTGTCCCTTTTATCTTGCTGACTTTGGAATCGAATGCCCAGTTCCGCTGGCCCGATGGCAAAAAGGCAGCAGTTGTTTTTACTTACGACGATGCGCTGGATGGACACCTTGATGTGGCGGTTCCACAGTTGGATGAATTCGGGTTAAAAGGTACTTTTTATTGTACCGGAAATTCACCCGGTTTGTACAACCGGACCGATGAATGGAGGAAAATCGCACTGAATGGACACGAACTTGGAAATCATACCCTCTTTCATCCATGCGACGGAACTCGCGGTGATTGGGTAAAACCGGAATACGATCTGAAAAAATATACTTTGGAACAAATTGTTGCCGAACTCAAAACCGCCAACACTCTGCTGAAAGCCATTGATGGAAAAACAGAACGCACATTTGCATACACCTGTTGCGATTATGTTGCTGGTGGAACAGATTTTTCGGACGAAGTGGAGAAGATGTTTGTGGCTGCCCGTCTTGATGGGTCGGTTCCTGAGAATATGAATAATTACAACGTTTACAAAACTCCCAGTTGGGGTGTAAACAATCCCACTGCTGAACAATTGATTGCATTTGTGGATGAAGCACTGAAAAAAGGAACCATTGCGGTTTTTATGTTTCACAGTGTGGGTGGCGGCTACCTGAATGTGGGTGCTGAAGAACACCGCAAACTTTGTGAATACGTGAAGAAAAATGAAAAAGATATTTACACAGGCACCTTTCTGGAAGTGATGCAATTCGTTAAGAATTCAGGCAAATAAAACACAGTCTGCCTGTTATTGTATTGTTTCTCCCCTGATTCCATTATCTTTGCGCTGATTTTTAAGAAATTAATTTAGATTTCCCGGTTGGGAAGGAACACCTAATTCGAAAAATATGGTTCATAAATCAGGTTTTGTAAACATTATCGGCAATCCGAATGTCGGTAAATCAACCATCATGAACGCCTTAGTTGGCGAAAAACTTTCAATCATCACCCAGAAAATGCAGACAACCCGGCACCGGATCAAAGGGATTGTGAGTGGCGAAGAGTTTCAGATTGTATATTCTGATACCCCTGGAATTCTGCAGCCACACTACAAATTGCAGGAAACCATGATGAAATTCGTGGATTCGGCACTGATTGACGCCGACGTGATTTTGTTTGTTACCGATGTGATTGAAAAACCAGGTAAAAATCCGGAATACATCGAAAAAGTGCGTAAATCGAATGTGCCCGTGATTGTGCTCATCAACAAAATCGACCTGTCAAATCAGCAGGATGTGCTGAATCTTTTTGATTACTGGACGGGCATTTTCCCGGGCGCCACGGTTTTTCCGATTTCGGCACAGGAGAAATTTAACATTGCACCTATTTTCGACCGAATTTTGGAACTGCTCCCCGAAGCACCGCCTTATTTTGACAAAAACGATCTGACCGACCGCAACGAGCGTTTCTTTTTTCAGGAGATTGTTCGCGAAAAAATTCTGCTGAATTATCAGAAAGAAATACCCTATTCAGTAGAAGTTGTGGTGGAGGAATTTAAAGAATCAGATAAAATCATTCATATCAACTGTGTAATTTATGTTGAACGTGACAGCCAGAAAGGGATCATTATCGGTCACAAAGGTGAAATGATTAAAAGGGTTGGCACAGACGCACGAAAAGATGCCGAGGAGTTTTTCGGGAAGAAAATTTTTCTTGAACTGTTTGTAAAAGTGGCAAAAGACTGGCGCGAAAAAGAACGTTCGCTCAAGAACTTTGGGTACGATGATATTTAGCAACCTCCCCCAGCCCCTCCGCAGGAGGGGAGATTGGAAGGATAGTGATTAATAAAAAATATGAAGCATAAAAATTAAAATATTTAATCTGACAGCTCTTTAAACCTTTCCCCTGTGGGGGAATCAGAAGGGGGCTGAAAGAAGGGGGCTTAAAAAATGAGTAGCAGAATAGCAGCAATAGTGGGAAGACCCAACGTGGGTAAATCGACCCTTTTTAACCGTTTGATTGAACAGAAAAAGGCCATCGTTGATGAAACAGCCGGCGTTACCCGCGACAGAAATTACGGAAAGGCCGAATGGAACGGGATTGAATTTTCGGTGATTGACACAGGTGGGTATGTAATCAATTCGGAAGATGTTTTTGAAGCCGAGATCAATAAACAGGTACACCTGGCAATCGATGAATCCGATGTGATTATTTTCCTGACAGACGTGGAAGCTGGAGTGACCGATCTCGACGATGCCATTGCAGCCATTCTCCGAAAAGGGAAGAAACCTGTTTTGGTAGTGGTGAATAAGGTGGATAACAACCAGCGGATCGACGATTCGTACCAGTTTTATAGTCTTGGTTTGGGCGAAATTTATTGTATTTCTTCAATGACAGGCAGCGGTACCGGCGACATGCTGGATGCCCTGGTGGAGAATTTCCCGAAATCGGATCAGGAAATCGAAGAGCTGAACCTGCCGAGTATTTCGGTGGTAGGCCGCCCGAATGTTGGAAAATCGTCGTTTGTGAATGCCCTGCTGGGAGTTGACCGTAATATTGTGACCGATGTTGCCGGAACTACCCGCGATTCGATTCACACCCGCTACAATAAATTCGGTTATGATTTTATGATTGTCGATACGGCCGGATTGCGCAAAAAAACCAAAGTGCACGAAGATCTTGAGTTTTACTCGGTTTTACGGTCAATCCGCACCATCGAAAACTCGGATGTTTGCCTGCTGATGATTGATGCCACGCGTGGAATTGAAGCACAGGATATTAATATTTTCCAACTCATTGTTAAAAACAAAAAAGGTGTGGTGATCCTGGTGAACAAATGGGATATTGTTGAAAAAGACACACATTCAACCAAACGATTTGCGGAGGCAATTCAGGAAAGAATAGCGCCGTTTAACGATGTTCCGATTTTGTTTATTTCGGCACTCACCAAACAGCGAATCCACAAAGCGCTTGAAACTGCGATGGAAGTTTATAAACGCAGGTCGCAGAAAATAAAAACTGCCGAGTTGAACGAAGTAATGCTTGCAGCGATTGAAAAATATGGCCCGCCAACTGTAAAAGGTAAATCGATCAGTATAAAGTATATCACGCAATTGCCATCGCCAACACCGTCGTTTGCGTTTTTTGCCAATTTACCGCAATATATTAAAGACCCCTATAAAAGGTATCTCGAAAACCAGATGCGTGAGAATTTCAGTTTCACGGGAGTTCCGATCCAGATATTTTTCAGGCAGAAATAGGAAAACTTGCTCATATAAAAACAATAGAGCCATGAAATTTTCATGGCTCTATTGTTTTATCAGAAGTCTAATTCTCTATTACCACTTTCATATCATAACCATTGATTTTGATGGTACCACCTGCATCTCCTGCGACCAGTTCAAGATTGCTGTTGTCTTTTATTTGTTTCGAAATCTTCAGATTTTCAGGCAAAGTCACTTTCGGGTATTTAATTTTAAAATCGGTTTTGAAAGGAACTGAACCTGCATTCACAAACAATTGTCCATATTTCCCATTTACTGAAATGCCTCTGAAATCGCTATTCAGCCCTGAAATTTTCAGATTTTCGTCATACATGTCATTCATCGAGATTTCAGTAACAGCGCTTAATTCATACAAACTGTATTTGCTGCTCCCCACTATCATTCGTTTTACATTTCCGAGATAGATATTGTTGTCATACGATTCACTGATTTGAAAATCAGTAATATCACCCAAATGCAAGTCGCAATATTTACCGTTGAAAGATGCATTCACGGCCGATTTAACTTTTACATTGCTGTCATACAAATCAAGTTTGAGGTCTTTCAAAGCAGAAGTCGATTCGAAATCAGAATACTTCGAAATCAGGTTCAGACCCGACAATTCTGTGATATTGAGTTTATCGTCGTAGGAGTCAATTTCGGCATTTCCTGTTTTTTTAATGATATATTTTGAGTACTTGGATTTCAGCGTCAGGTTGTTGGATGATTCAAGTTCCAGGTTACTGTCGTAAAAATCAAATTTTGCGTTGCTTTTGATATTTCCGATCCGGATTTTTGAGTATTTTGATTCGATGCTGACATCGTCGCCAAAATCGCCGGCGTTTAATTTACTGCTGTAAATCACAAACTTTGCGGGGCCATCAACCGGTTGCATTTCAATGTCGCTGTATTTGTTGTCCAGTTCGATTGCTGCCGATTTTGGTACCTGCAATTCGTGGCTGATTTTAAAATCTTTGATATTTACCTTGTCCCCGTCCAAAAGTGTAATGGTCGAACGATTATTAATGGTATTCATGTTTTTATAGAATCTGGTGTCGATTTCGAGAATGTTTCCCCGTAATTCAAATTTCAGATTACCAATCGCCGCTGTAACCTTATCAACATCAGCTTTTGAGTTTCCGCTGATTTCAATTTTTGTGTTCAGCGTCACATTGTTGACAGCCGATGTGGAAATTTTTATATCACCCGAATGGTTTTTCACCTGCAGGATAACATTTGCAGGCACAGCAGCCGATTTAACATTTGTTTTCGTCCCGTCGTATTTTTGTGCAAAACCGGGGCTGGTGAGCAGAGTTGTGAAAAAAACTGCTGCAACAAAAATCTTAAATTGTAATCTTGTTTTCATGGTTTTCCTGTTTTTGAATTTCGAGTGAAAGCCTGTTTAAAAGTTGTAATTTCTTTTGATAATAATCGAGCAAAACATTGATGATCTGCTCGTTTTCGCCTACTGTATGCAAATCATTTTCGTAGGATTTGTATATTTTATCGAGTTCGTTAAGTTCATCTAATAAAAAGCCGAACTGTTTTTTCTCTTCTTCCGAAAGCGGCTTTATTTCGGCCCATTTCTGGTCAACAACACGTTTGTATTCCGCTTCTTTTTGTCCTAATTCAGGCGAAATATCACCCAACGTAATCACCACCACCTTTTCTTCAGATGTTTCTTTTACTACCACATAAGTTGTTAGTATTCCGAGCAGAAAAATGGCGGCAATTTTCCAGAACCCGTTGTTCCTGAATTCTTTTTTTGTTTTCAGTCCGCTCCGGATGTTACGCCAGATTTTTAAGTCATCCGGTAGCTCCGAATCAAGCTTCAACCGGTTTTCCTTCAGATATTGTTCTACATCCTGTTTCATTTTCCCATTTGTTAATCATTTTTGCCAGTAATTGTTTTGCCCTGAAAAACTGAGTTTTGGCGGTTGATTCGGTAATTCCGAGTTGCTCCGCAATTTCACCAAACTTTAATCCCTCAATTGCCCTGAGCACCAGAATTTCTCGGGCGCCTCCGGGCAACTTTTTAATCATCAGGTGTACCACTTCAATATCAACCGTTTCATCAATCTCCTCCGCTATTTCAGCATGTTTTTCGGTAATCATTTCGAAATCAAAGACGTGCTTTTTTCGTCTTATTTCATCAAAACAACGGTTAATCACAATCTTTTTCAGCCAGCCGCCAAAAGCATTTTCATCATTCAGCTTTTCTATCTCTTGAAAAGCTTTCACAAACGATTCCTGCAAAATATCCTGCGCGGTTTCCCTGTCGCTGGTTAACCTGATTGCCACGTTATACATAGCTTTCGAATACGATCTGTAAACTTCATATTGTGCTTTTTCATCTCCCTTCCTGCAGAGCTGAATCAAACTTTCATTTTTAGTGCCGAATCGTATTTTCAAAAGCCGGTAATTTTAACGTTAGGACGAATTTAATTTGAAAAGGTTGGAAACGCTGCTATTTTTTTATTTTGTAATATTGACACGAAATTTTTAATAACCTCGTTATGTTTATCGTTCATGTCTTTGTTCATGTTAAAGAAGAGTATGTAGAAGAGTTTAAAACGCTGACGATTGAGAATGCAAAGGAAAGTCTTCTGGAGCCGGGCATTGCCAGGTTTGATATCGTTCAGCAACACGACGACCCAACCCGTTTTGTGTTGGTTGAAGTGTATAAAACTTACGAAGATCCGGGTAAACACAAACAAACCGAACATTATACCCGCTGGCGCGATGCGGTTAACCACATGATGGCACAACCCCGTTTCAGTACGAAATTTTACAATATATTCCCCGATGAAGAAGGATGGGTTTAAGTTTTGAACTTACTTCCCCGACTCGAATCATTTTTGGAAACGGAGCTTTTGATAATGTTCCGGTTCTGGCAGCAGGTTTAGGAGATAATGCTCTGCTTGTAACCGGAGGCAGCCAAAGATTTTCGCAGCAACTTCGTGTTTCGCTGGAAGAAAAAGGACTAAAAACCCAAATTTTTACGATCAATTCAGAACCCACAACTGACGATATTTCTGAAGCGGTTCAACTTTGCAGAAAACATGAATGCAACGTTGTTGTCGGATTAGGCGGAGGAAGTGCCATCGATGCGGCCAAAGCGATAGCTGCAATGGCCACCAACCCGGATGAATTGACCGATTATCTGGAAGTAATAGGTAAAAATAAACCGCTTACTGTTTCACCTCTTCCGTACATTGCCATTCCAACAACTGCCGGAACAGGTTCTGAGGTTACAAAAAATGCTGTTATCAAATCTGTCGGAAACAGTGTCAAAGTCAGCCTTCGTAGCGAAATGATGTACCCGAAAATTGCGGTTATCGACCCGTTGCTTTCAATGCAAATGTCGCCCGAACTGACAGCCTTTACTGGTATCGACGCACTCACGCATTTGCTTGAAACCTTTGTTTCTGCCATCTCAAATCCTTATCTCGAAATGATTTGCACCGATGGGTTAACCAGAATTGCCGGGTTTCTTGAACGGGCTTATTTGAATGGGAATGATTTGGAAGCCCGCGAGAATATGGCTTTTACGGCCATGTTGGGTGGTGTTGCACTTGCCAACGGAAAACTGGGTGCGGTACACGGTTTTGCCGGACCGCTGGGTGGCATGTTTCCGGCACCACATGGTGCAGTTTGCGCCTGTTTGCTTCCGGCGGTGATAAAAATAAATATTGAAACCCTCAGAAATCAGGGGAACTCAGAAAAACTTGAAAGATTTCGCAAGCTGGCTGCGATTCTCACAGCGAAAAACAATGCAACACCGGAAGACGGCACAAAATGGATTGAAACAGCTGTAAAGAAAATGCATATTCCTTCGCTTTCAGCATTTAATGTAACACGCGAAAGTTTTCCAATTTTGGCTGAAAAAGCAAAAGCTGCCAGTAGCATGAAAGGAAATCCTGTTTTGCTGAATGACCGGCAACTGCTTGAAATTCTCGATTTATCGCTTCATTTTTAAATTGACACGAAATTTCGCGGTTCGTATTTCCGGCAAGAAAAAGTATCTTTGTGCATTAAAATCAGTTTGACTATGATCAGCAATTTTTTTCATACACCAACCAATAAAAAATTCAGTATCAGGCCACGGTTTTACGATCCTGACAAAGAAGAACGCGAGAATCGTGAACAACGCATCAGGCACGAACTTGGGCTGGAACAGGAAAAGAAAAACACAAGTGGCGAATACAGACCCAATATAAAAGGACAATTCAGGAGTACTGGCGGCTGGCAAAGGTCGATGGAAGAGGGGAGAAAAGCGCAACGGCGCAGGCTGATTTGGATGTTTCTGATTCTGGTTCTGGTTTTTGTAATCATCATGTTTGCTGATGATTTGTTTTAATCCCAATTTCAGGAACAAGTGAGCGACATTATTCAGCTTTTACCCGACTCGGTTGCCAACCAGATTGCTGCCGGTGAAGTAATTCAGCGCCCCGCATCGGTGGTGAAGGAACTGGTGGAAAATGCGCTTGATGCCGGGGCCACAGAAATCCTGGTTCATGTAAAGGATGCCGGACGGACGCTTGTCCAGATTACTGATAACGGCTGTGGCATGTCGCCCACCGACGCCAGAATGTCGTTTGAACGCCACGCCACTTCAAAAATCACTTCTGCCAACGATTTGTTTAATATCCGCACAATGGGTTTCAGGGGTGAAGCGCTGGCTTCCATTGCCGCCATTGCCGATGTGGAACTGCGAACCAAAAAGGTGGAAGATGAAGTGGGTACTTTTATTCATATTGTTGGTTCCGAAGTAATTAAGCAGGAACCTGTGGCTTGTTCCAACGGAACCAGTTTTCAGATTAAAAACCTGTTTTTTAATGTTCCCGCACGCAGAAAATTTCTGAAGGGAAACACCACCGAACTGAAACACATTATCAGCGAAATTCAGCGGGTAGCGATTCCGAACCCCGGCATCAAAATCTCGCTTTTTCATAATAACTCGGCTGTTTACGAACTTCCGAAAGCGAATCACCGCAAACGGATTGTCGATCTTTTCGGAAAGGCAATCAATCAAAGTCTGGTTACTGTTGATGAGGAAACAAGCATCGTAAAAGTTTTCGGTTTTGTGGGGCAACCCAAATTTGCCCGTAAAACAATGGGCGAACAGTTCTTTTTTGTCAACGGCCGGTACATTCGTCACCCGTGGTTTCACAAAGCGGTGATGCAAGCCTACCAGCAACTGTTGCCAGCCGATGCTTTTCCGGCTTATTTTCTTTTTCTCGAAACCGACCCAGCCAATATTGACATCAATGTTCATCCCACAAAAACCGAGATAAAATTTGAAAACGAACGGGATATTTGGCCAATCCTGCACGCTGCCGTGCGCGAGGCTTTGGGCAAAAACAATGTGGTTCCGTCCATCGATTTCGATCAGAGTGGCAGTATCGATATCCCGCTTCCTCCTAAATCTTTTGATGAAATTCAGTTTCCTGAAATCCGGATCAACCCTGATTACAATCCGTTTGAAACGGAAAGACAACCCGTTTCAGGAAGTTATCCGAAGAATCCGGTGGCGAAAAAGAACCTCGACCGATGGGAAGATTTATACACCGGAACGCAATTAAAACTCAGGCCCGAAATTCCTGAATCCCAGCCTGAGATAGAAGAAGAAAAAATGTTTGACACTCCACCGGAACAGTTCTCGGGGAAGAAAACACTTCAGTTGAAACAAAAATATATTCTCACGCCCGTAAAATCAGGGTTGATGGTGATTGACCAGAAACGGGCACACGAGCGGATTTTGTATGAGAAATTTCTGGAAGCGCTGAAAACAGAATCGGTGGCAAGCCAGCAACTCTTGTTTCCACAAACTTTCGAACTAAATCCTGCCGACGCGGCTATTCTTGGTAGTGCACTTTCCGATTTGGTTTCGCTGGGTTTCGACATCAGGGAGTTTGGCAAAAACACTTTCATCATCAGCGGAACACCGGTTATGACGGATAAAACAGAACCTTTGCAGGTGGTGGAAAAGCTGCTGGAAGAGTTCAAAACTTTGCAGGTGGACACCCGTTCTAGGGCAAAAGAACAAATTGCCGGTTCGCTGGCAAAAGCATCGGCACTCGAATACGGTACCGAACTGAAACAAGAGGAAATTATTCACCTGATTGATGAATTGTTTGCTTGTTCCACACCCAATTTTTCGCCTGATGGGAAAAGAGTATTGCACATCATCCCGGTTACCGATATCGAAAAAAGTTTTCTGAAGTGACAGATTGTCGTTATTTTGCGGAAATTAAATAATGGTCTGGCTCTTGTAACAGACCATAAACAAGTTATAAAAAACAGTATGAATTACCGACCGTCATTTATGAGTTCCATTCCGGTGGTGGTGAAAAACCTGATAATTGTAAATGTGCTCATGTTACTCGCCACATTTGTACTCCAACAAGCTGGAATCAATCTTTACACACATCTCGGTTTGCATTTTCCCCTATCCGAGAAATTCAGATTACACCAGATTTTTACTCACATGTTTATGCATGCTGATATTACCCATTTGTTTTTCAACATGTTCGCATTGTATATGTTTGGCCGGGTGTTGGAAAGCGTTTGGGGACCCAAAAGATTTCTGTTGTTCTATCTGGTAACCGGATTGGGTGCTGCTTTAATACATTCAGGAGTTAATTTTCTGGAGTATTATTCGGTTACTTCAAAAATGAGTGTTGAACAAATTCAGTATGTAAAGGAAGTAGGCTATCAAATATGGGGAACTAATGAGGTTTTCAGAGATCAGTTGTCGAATGACTTAAATAGTATTCTGAATACTCCAACTGTGGGGGCTTCGGGTGCAGTTTTTGGTATTTTACTTGGGTTTGGCATGTTATTCCCAAATACCCAGTTGATGTTGCTTTTTCCCCCGATTCCGATAAAAGCCAAGTATTTTGTAATCGGGTACGGTGTTCTTGAATTGTTCCTCGGAATAAAAGGTGGCGGAAATGTGGCTCATTTTGCGCATTTGGGTGGAATGATTTTTGGCTATTTCATGATTAAATACTGGAATAAAACATTGAACCGGTTCTATTGAATTTGAGTACTGAGTATTGAGTACTGAGTAATGAGATTTGGAATTTGATTCCTGGAATTTGGTAATTGGAATTTTTCTTCGATGGATATTTTTGCTGACATAAAACAAACTTTTAAGGAAGGTTCGCCACTTACAAAACTCATTTACATCAACCTCGGGGTTTTCGTTCTGATTATGTTGGCCGGTTTGTTTTTTTACCTCGCTGCCAGACAAAACACTTTGGCCGAATGGCTTTCTGTACCCTCTGACCTGAATACTTTGCTGCACCGCCCGTGGACGGTGGTCACTTACATGTTTACCCATACTGGTTTTCTCCACATCCTTTTCAATTTGTTGGGATTGTATTGGTTTGGGAAGATTTTTCTGTACAGGCTCGATAGCGAAAAACTGCTTTCGGTTTACCTGATGGGAGGAATTGTAGGAGCTGTTTTTTACATTGCTGCATATAATATTTTTCCTGCTTTCGAAAATGTAAACGGGCTGCTGCTGGGTGCTTCGGCTTCGGTTTATGCAATTCTTGTAGGAATTGCAGTTTATGATCCGCGAATGGAACTGCACCTTTCGTTTATTGGTACTTTTCAGTTAAGATATGTGGCGCTGTTTTATGTTTTACTTTCTGTAATCAGTATTTCAGTATCGAATCCCGGCGGAAATATTGCTCATTTGGGCGGAGCAGCCTGGGGTTGGTTTTTTATCAGTCAACTGGGAAAAGGACGGGACATGGGATCGTGGGTTGAAAAACTGATGAGAGGGCTCACGGGACTTTTCAAATCAAAAAGCAAACTGAAAGTGACTTACAAACAGGCAACCCGCAACGATTATGAATATAACCGGATGAAAAATGCCGAGCAGGAAGAAATCAACCGGATACTTGAAAAGATTGCCAAATCGGGTTACGACAGCCTGACCAGGGCAGAAAAAGAATTGCTATTCAAGCAAGGAAAATAAACAATAAATTTCACCTTATTTTTCTGTTTTTGATTTCCTTAACCGTCGCTTAAACTGGCCAGGATTTGCCTTTATTTTTCTCAGATTTTTTGACTGGGCCTGGTGGATGCTGGCATTTAATTCAAAACCAATCAGCAAAATCAGCGACATCAGGTAAACCATCAGCAAAATAACGAGTAGCGTACCAATTGAACCATACAATTTGTTGTATTGACTGAATTTATTGACGTAAAAAGTAAACCCGTAAATGGTAAGAATGCTGAGGATAGTTGCCGTGGTTCCGCCTGCCGAGATAAAACGCCACTTCATTTTTTTTGAGGGCGCCATGAAATACAAAAAAGAAAAAGTAAAAAAGAGTAAAGCGACAATCACGATCCATTTGGAAAAGGTTAGCAGAAATACGGTAAATTGATCGTGAAGAATTTGTTTGTCAAGCAGGTATTGAATTGACAGTTGCCCGATTATTAATAAAATAACCACAATCGATAGCAATACCGAAAGGATAATCAGCAGGTAAACAGCCGTTATACGCTGGCTGATCCAGTTTCGGCGCTGAATACTGTGCACAGTGGCGTCAAAAGCATTCATCATGGCAACCAACCCGTTGGTGGCAAAAATCAGTGCGGCAAAGAATCCAAACGAAAGCAGGTCGCCACGGGGTTGCATGATTATGTCCTTCACCGTACTGTCGATTGCTGCATAAGTACTTTCGGGTACAATATCCTGGATTAGTGTCAGCAATTCTGCCTGAAAATTCTCGATCGGGATATAAGGGATCAGTGTGAAAATAAAAATCAGAAATGGGAAAAGGGCGATAAAAAAAGAAAAGGCAATGGCCGAAGCACGCGTTGGTATAGCACCTTTATCGAGGCTATGCCAGAAAAAAAGTCCCACATCATAAAGTGGAACATTGTCGAAAAAAGGAAGTGATACTTTTTTAGCCTTTTCAGCAATGCGTTCTCCCAGTTTCAATAACCGGTTGGTGATTTGATCCACCCGTGTCATTATTTTTATTGCTCTTCAATTCTCAACTGGTGAATATAGTCTTTTCCTCCACTCTTTTTCAGAAGAAAATAGATTCTGAAACTTCCCTTGTTTGTAACCAGGTTTCCGATTACATATTGTGCCCCCTCTTTTCCTCCCTGGTGGATAATACTGAATGATTCAGGTGAGTTGTTGCTGAAAAACTTTCCTACAATTTGCTGTGCCTGTGCCTTGCTGCAAACATTGTCATCGTCCAGTACAACAAGTTCAATATTCTGGTTAAAATAATTCGAAAGGGTTTTAGAGTCGCCTGATTTCAGGCTTTGAATGATTTCATCGGGAATTTGTGCTGAAGTTTGTTTGCTGCTGATGGTAAGCAGACTGGCGGTTATCAGCATTAAAAAGAAGATTTTTTTTGTTGTCCACATTTTAAATTGGTTTCAAAAATTGCGTAACTATACAGCAAAAATGATGCTAAAATCAGTTTTCACCTGTTTGATACCGTAAATTTATACAATTATATTTCAATAAACCGTCATGAAATGAGCATGATTCTATAAAACATCAACCGCCATGATTAGATTTTCATGCAAATTCCATCTCGTTGATAAACTGGTTTGAAATAATTCATTGATTACGAAAAATATAGAAAGAAGATTGAAAATATAAACGATGAAAATTACTTTACTGGTAATTGGGAAAACCGATTCGGCTTATTTAAACGAAGGAATCGGGGAATATGTAAAGCGGCTGGTTCATTATATCCCGTTTGAACTGGAGATAATTCCTGATATCAGAAACAAAAAAAACATGACCCCTGAATTGCAGAAAATTCAGGAGGGAGAATTGATTCTGGCGAAACTGCAACCCGGCCGTGAACTGCATCTTCTTGATGAAAATGGCACTGCATTCAGTTCGCGTGAATTTTCAAAGTTTATTGAACGAAAAATGTTATCCGGAATAAAGGAAATTGTGTTTGTAATCGGCGGACCATATGGTTTTTCGGAGAAAGTTTACATGAATGCTGCATCAAAAATATCTTTGTCGAAAATGACCTTTTCGCACCAGATGGCACGATTAGTGTGCGTTGAGCAGATTTACCGTGCGTTTACAATTTTAAAAGGAGAACCTTATCATCACGATTAAAAAATGCTCAGGATACTGAATAAATACAATTATCTGGCCATTGCACTTATTCTGTTTGTTGTAGCTGCAATTACTGAAAACCTTTTGCTGCGCGAACATCCTGAATCACATCTCACCGTTGATATTCAAAAGAAACTGCAACAGTTTGAGACAGAAATTGGGAACGAAAGCATCAAAATAGAAAAGATGATTTCTGACAGCAGTTTTGATGGTGAATATTTTGAATCATTAAAAAATTTTACACAACCCATCGAAGAGACCGGGATCGGTTACCTTGTATATCAATCGGGATCGCTTGCTTATTGGTCTGATCGTTCAATTGCATTCTTCAATTCTCCGCGTGATTACCGGGTAAAAGATGGCTTGATTCAATTACCCAATGGTTATTATCTGGTTAAAACAGTAAAAACTGATACTCATTTTGTTGTTGGCCTGCATTTAATAAAGTACAAATACGAACACGAAAACCGATATTTGCACAACTCCTTTTTCAAAGCATATAAAATACCGGAAAGTTTTGAGATTGCCACACAACCCGAAGAGAAATCTTATGCAATTACTTCACTGAATGGCGATTACCTTTTTTCGCTCAAACAAAAGGGAGAATTCAGTTGTCGCGAAGACCAGCTTTATTTTCCGGTACTTATTTACTTTCTGGGACTAGTATTTTTGCTCATCAGTTTCCGGTACTGGTTTGAAGAATCAACGGCAGGTTTGTTTTTCAGGTTATTTGTTCTGGCAGCAGCACTTTTAATTGTATTCTGGTTGCATTTAATATTTAATATCCCCAAAGTTCTTGTTCATCTGCCTTTATTTAAACCCGAAGTATTTGCTGCAACAAGCTGGCTCCCGTCACTGGGCGATTATTTTATTCTTTCAGTCTTTTTTACTTTCTGGCTTTATATGTTCACCATAAACCTGCAGCCCGAAAAACTTGCTTTGGACCTCGAACTTCCGACAAAGGTATTACTCATAATTTTATTGCTTTTCAGCGGTTCATTATTTCTGGCAGTCAACTATTTTATCGAGGTTCTGATTTATAACTCCACCATATCGTTTGCACTCAATAAAATAATTGGGATTTCGGTTGAAAGTATTCTTGGAATATTGTCAGTGGGCCTGTTGTTATTTGCAATCCTGTTTTTTATGGTAAAATTAGCGGGTGAGTTGTACAATGAGTTCAAGCTGTCGCAGAATTTTCTGGTTGTTTCAGCAATCGCGTTAATGCTGGCTATTATTCAATTTATTACCATTAAAAGGGTTGCCGATACTATTCTCGCTTTATTTATTTTATCGTTTCTGGTTGCTTTGTTATTCAGAAAAAACAGGCAGACAAGACTTTCGCTGAGTTACCTGATTGCTTTTGTATCACTGGCATCATTGTATTCCCTGATAACTTTTTACCGGACAATAGATAAAAAGGAAACCGAAAGCCAGAAACTTTTTGCGGTAACGCTCACTGCCGAAAGAGATCCTGCAGCCGAGGAATTTCTCGGGAAAATTGAAAAGCAGATTTATAATGATCCGGCGATAATGAGTTTGATTATTCAGAAAGAGGACTTGCGCGAATACATTGAAAGAACCTATTTCAGTGGGTACTTTAAAAAATATATTTTCGAGATGTACGTCTGCTGGCCTTCCGACAGTCTGCTTTTGCAATCAAACAACCAAATGTACCCTTGCGATATACTTATGGAATCGTTAATTAAGGATATGGGAGTGCGGATTGCCAACACAGGTTTTTATTTCATGGATAATATGAATGGCCGTATTTCCTACACCGGGAAACTTCATTTTGAATTTCCCGGGAAAAACTCAGGCGTGAATCTTTATATCGACCTTGACTCAGACCTGCTTTTCGAAGGAATCGGATTCCCTGAGCTTCTTATCGATAAATCAATTTCACGATCTGAAAATTATTTGAAATTCAGCTATGCCAAATATTATGGCGGCGAACTTACCGACAAACAGGGTGAATACAATTATAATTTTCACATCGATTCATATCAGCTTGAAGACCAGGAATTTACGGTGATAAAACGCGATGGTTACGAACACCTTGTATATCATACCCGCGAGAATAACTTTATCATTGTTTCGCGAAAGCCGAATACCTGGATCGATTACCTTATATCATTCCCTTACCTGTTTGTGTTTTATTTTCTGATGGTACTCATTATTTTTCTGGTTATTAACCGTAAGGTAATTCCCCTGAAACCGGTCTTTGATCTGAAACTGAAAATTCAGGCTGCCATTGTTTCCATTGTGTTTGTTTCGCTTTTAGTGGTGGCGCTGGCTACCATTTTTTACAATGTGCGCGAATACCGGCAAAAGCATCGCAACGACCTGAACGAAAAAATGAAATCAATATCGGAAGAGATTGATATGCGCTTGGAGGATAAAAATGAAATTACACCGCAATTAATTGATTGGTTGAATTTTGAATTGGCCAACCTTTCCAATATTTTTCAAACCGATATTAATATTTATGGTGTTGATGGTAATTTGCTGGCCTCGTCGCGTAACGAAATCTTTCAACGTGGCCTTGTTTCAAAAAGAATGAACTCGGCTGCCTTTTACGAGATTTTTCAAAACCTGCAGTATAATAATTTTTTCCAGCCCGAAAAAATTGGCAGTCTGTCATATTTATCGGTTTATAAACCAATCATAAACAATACCGGTGATAACCTCGGGGCAATCAACCTGCCTTATTTTATATCGCAGGATAAATACAGCCAGGAAATCACCACATTTATTGTAGCCTTTATCAATCTTTATGTTTTGCTATTACTGGTAAGTATTATTATTGCTGTGTTTATTGCTAACCAGATTACACACCCGCTGGTTGTAATCCAGGAAAAACTGAAAAAAATGCAGTTCGGGAAATACAATGAACCTATTTATTACCGCAGGAACGATGAAATCGGCAGCCTTGTAAAAGAATACAATAAAAAAGTGGAAGAGCTTGCCATCAGTGCAGAATTGCTCGCCCGTTCAGAGCGTGAATCAGCATGGCGCGAAATGGCGAAACAAATTGCGCACGAAATAAAGAATCCGCTAACCCCGATGAAACTTACAATCCAGCATTTACAGCATGTTAAGGGCCGTGGTAAGGAATATAATGATTATATCGACAGGGTAGCCGCAACATTGATTGAGCAAATTGACAATCTTTCGAATATTGCCACCGAGTTCTCAAATTTTGCGCAAATACCCACTGCCCGCAACCAGGTGTTCAGCCTGAAAGAACAAATCAAAAGAGTCATCAGTCTTTTTGAGACACACGACAAGATTAAAATGAGTTTTGAAAGTGAAATGCAAAAGCCTGTTGTTGTAAATGTCGATCGCGAACAACTTTCACGGGCGGTCATCAACCTCATCAAAAATGGAATTCAGGCAATACCGGAAGACAAACAGGGGGAAGTTAAAATCGCTCTTTCTGCAGATGAGAATAAAGCGGTTATTTCGGTTACCGATAATGGAACAGGAATTCCGGATGAATTGCAGGAAAAACTTTTTACTCCGAGTTTTACAACTAAAACAAGTGGGATGGGGCTCGGCCTGGCCATTGTAAAAAATATTGCCGAAAACTTCATGGGCAGGGTTTGGTTCGAAACTGAAATCGGAAAAGGAACCACTTTTTATCTTGAAATACCGGTTTATAAAAACGAAATTTCAGGAACCGATCAAAAGAATAACTTGTAAAAAAGCCGTATTTCAGCTATTCTTGTAACTCATTTACTGAAAATCTAAAATCTGATCTTATCAATTTAATATGGTACCACTTTCGTTTAAAGAAATTTCCCTCCGGTTAAAACAAATGGAACTGCCTGAAATTGATGTCGTAATCGGAATCGGATCAGGAGGTATTCCTCCCGCCACTTTTGTAGCTTTTCATTTAAATGCCGAATTGGTGGTAATGACCCTGAATTACCGCGACGAAAAAAACGCCCCGCGTTACGATGAACCAATAGTGCTGTTTCAACCTGAGTGGGATCTGAAAGGGAAAAAGATTTTACTGGTTGACGATGTTTCGGTTTCGGGAAAAACCATGGAAACTGCGCGCAATCAATTAAAAGAATATGATGTGAAAACGCTTGCGATGAAAGGGAAGGCAGATTTTGTGCTTTTCCCCGAAATAAAAGATTGTGTGAAATGGCCCTGGAAAGAATAAAATAAACCAGGTAACAAACTCAGCAATGCAATTAATAAACTAACCAACTGAAATTCGACTTATGAAAACTTCTTTGCTTTTTATTTTTGCTTTTTTGTTTGGCCTGGCCGCTGCTGGACAAAAATCAGGTTTGTTTAAACCTGGCGAACTCTGGCCTGATAACAAAGGCGTCCACATCAATGCCCACGGTGGCGGAGTACTATTTTACGGTGGAAAATATTACTGGTTTGGTGAACACAAAACTGAAGGTGGACGGGGAAACCAGGCCTGGGTCGGCGTTCATTGCTATTCATCGGGAAATTTGTACGACTGGAAAGACGAAGGTGTCGCTTTTACTGTGAGTGAAAACCCTGAAAGTCCTGTGACGGCAGGTTGTATTATCGAGCGCCCGAAAGTAATTTACAACGCCAAAACCGGCAAATTTGTAATGTGGTTTCATCTTGAATTAAAGGGGCAGGGTTACAAAGCGGCTCAAACCGGAGTTGCAATAGCTGAGAATCCAACCGGGCCATACAATTTTGTTCAGGCATTGAATCCGAATGCAGATGTTTGGCCGGCAAATTTTGCCGAAGAACTGAAATCGAAAAAGTTTCCGGAAAACTTGAAAGATTGGTCGGAAGAATGGATTCAGGCGGTGAAAGATGGAATGTTTATTCACCGCGATTTTCAGAAGGGACAAATGGCCCGCGATATGACTTTGTATGTTGACGAAGATGGGAAAGCATACCATATTCATGCATCGGAAGAAAACCTGACCCTGCATGTTGCAGAATTAACAGAAGATTACACAGGATTCACAGGAAAATATATTCGTGTTTTACCTACTGGTCACAATGAAGCTCCATCAGTTTTTAAACGAAACGGGAAATATTACATGATAACCTCGGGCTGTACAGGCTGGGCTCCCAATGCAGCGCGTTTACTGGTTTCAGATTCAATGATGGGGACTTGGGAATATGTTGGAAATCCGTGTATTGGCGAAGACAAAGACCTGACTTTTCATTCTCAAAGTACCTTTATTTTGCCGGTTCAGGGTAAAAAGGATGCCTTTATTTTTATGGCCGACCGCTGGAATCCTGAAAATGCCATCGATGGAAGGTATATCTGGCTGCCCATTCTTTTTGATGAAAAGGGATTTCCCTATCTTGAATGGAAAAATGAATGGGATCTAACAGTATTTGAATAACACAAAAAAGTAAATCATGATGAAAAAAGTAGTTCTGATTTTTTCAGTGGCTTTGATTTTGTTTTCCTGTCAGAAGGGTATAAATCCTGAAGTTTATACAAAATATACCGAAGCCGGAAGCCAGATTGCCACAAATACCCAGGCTGTATTATTAGCTAATGTTGCTGCTGCCATTCAACAGGGCGGTCCGTCATATGCAATTGAATTTTGTAATTTGAAAGCTTCGGATATTGCTGACAGTTTGAGCCAGGTTCATCAAAGTACAATCTCACGGATTTCGGCTAAAAACCGTAATCCCCAGAATGGTTTAAAAACAGAAGCTGATAATCTGGTTTGGGAAATTTTTGAAACGGATAATCTTACTGACACCCTGTTGCAGGCTGGAAATAAGCTGGTTTACTATAAATCCATAAAAACCGCCATGCCCGCCTGTTTAAAATGTCATGGTTCTGTTGAAACAGATATTGATTCACTGACAGTTGCCAAATTGAAAAATTTGTATCCATCTGACAAAGCAACCGGTTATGTCCTGAATGAATTCAGGGGATTATGGAAAATTGAGTTTCCGGTTGAATAGAAAATAAGAGTACGCAGGAATAAAAGCTCAGGTTTATTCACCGGTGTATGTTGATAAAAACAAAGCAACCTGCGGATTTTGAAGCATTTCATTTTCTAATATTGGGTACCCTTATTTTTTATCTTCTTAAATTATGCGAATCAAGGGTGGCGGTCTGCCGCCCTTTTTCTTATCCTCCACAAATAGTTGATTTTTTATTTAATAAACATGTGGCCTGTTGGTAATTAGCAATTAAGTTGCGAGGTGGAATACTGCAATTAAACAGAGGAATCTAATTTGAAAATTGATTACCAACCATTAACTTTAAACAAAAAATCAAAATGAATGCTTCTGTTGAAAAACCATTCGAATGTTGCCCGCCTTTTGACCCAGCTCCCTGGAACGATAAGAGTTTTGAATGGAAAAACAAAAAATTTGTAAAAGGCAAAGTGAGAACCTTTTTTTATATGCCAATTGGATTTGGAAAGGAAATGCAGCGGCTCGACAAAAAAGTTACTGAAACTGGTGCTGAAATTCCTGATTACCTCTGTCTTTCAGACCATACCTCGAAATGGAACATGGATGTTTACTTGGCAGTTGACAAGCCTTTGCCGGGAGAGGAAAACCTGCAGATGAGCGGCAAATTTTACAGCCGGGTTTACGAAGGGCCTTTCAGCGATACCGGGAAATGGCATAAAGATTTTGTTGAAACATCAACTCAAAAAGGTATTAAAACAGGGAAAACTTATATGTGGTACACTACCTGCCCGAAGTGTGCCAAAAAATATGGTAAAAACTACACGGTGATTCTTGCTGAAACTGAATAATGGGTTTATTATAAACGATTTGGAGGAGAGCCGTTCTGTATCAGAGCGGTTCTTTTTTGTTTTCATACGAAACTATTTTTAATGACCGATGTTTTATTTTTTGAAACATAAAACCTGAAAATTATGAAATCACCTTATTATCCATGTCTTTGGTTTGACAACAACTCACGCGAAGCTGCTGAATTTTATATTTCGGCTTTTCCTGCATCGAAAATACTTGATTCAAATCCTCTTGTTACAACTTTCGAGCTAATGAATACAAAGTTTATGGCATTGAATGGTGGCCCATTGTATAAAATGACACCTGCCTTTTCGTTTTCAGTTTATTGTGAAAATGAAAAGGAAACCCGGAGGCTTTATAATTTGCTGAGTAAGCATGGCAACATTCTGATTCCGCTTGATAAATACGACTGGTCGCCTTTGTATGCCTGGATTGAAGACAAATTTGGAGTAAGCTGGCAATTGGATGCCAATTCATCGGCACAAAAAGAGAAGATCATTCCAACACTTTTGTTTGTAAACCTGAAGAATACACTGGTAAGAGATGCCGTGGAATATTACAAAAATATCATCCCTGATTCAGAAACAATATTTGAAGCACCATTTCCAACGGGGTCAGGTATGCCGGAGAACTCGCTGCTTTTTGCACGCTTTCAGTTGAACGGAAATATTTTCAATGCTATGTGCAGCACAGAACCTCATGATTATGATTTTACGCCGGGAAACTCCATCGTGATTGAATGCGAAACGCAGGAAGAAATAGATTATTTCTGGGAAAAACTTGGGAAAGATGGCCATTACAGCATGTGTGGCTGGCTTGAAGATAAATACGGCGTTTCATGGCAGATAATTCCTTCTGTTTTGCCCGAATTAATGGCTGATCCGGAACAGGCTCAAAAGGTAACGGCGGCATTTATGAATATGCAAAAACTGGAAATCGGGGCTTTATTAGATAGTATCCGTTAACCTTTTCATTTTAACTGTTTACCGGTAACTTCATTTGCCGGTTAATAATTTCAGGTTTGAAATTCGCTGGTAAAAATCCTCCATTTACCGGCGTTAAGTTTTCCTTAACAAAGTTCTTGTGTTTCTTAACAATTCAACGTGTAACCTTTGCGTTGTAATCAGGTCTATTAAACAGGAAACAGAAAACAAGAAAACAGAAACAATTAAACAGGAAAATAATGAAAACAACAGTTAAACAAATTGCAACAGGAACTTTAATGGTTCTCTTATCATTAGCCATCAATGTTCAGGCTCACGGAAACAAAGCCCATGCCTCACGCCATGAAAACAACTTCGAACCCGCACTTCACATCGAAAACTGGATGATCGACGAATCGACCTGGAATCTTTCTCCTTCAGAAGAAATTGCAATTCAAACAGAACAGGATGCTGAACTCAAAGTTGAAGACTGGATGACAGATACATATTTTTGGGATGCAGCTACTGTTTTGGAAGAAGTTACAGAATTACCGTTACAGGTTGAAGGATGGATGATTGACAGCAAGAACTGGGATAATCAATCATTTTTATCAGAAAAGGAAACTGCTCTTGTGATTGAAGATTGGATGGTTAACAGTTATAGCTGGAACAAATAGTGAAGTTAAGTGATAGATTTTTTCATAATTTGAATCAGGGGCCGGAAGAAATTCCGGTCCTTTTTTATTGTAAATACCTTGGTTTTACCAACATGTGTTTTTTTAGATTTCAAAACCTCATTTTTTTTTCACTGATTTAATTCAGCATATTACAGGTCCCAATTCCTGAATTCTTATATTTTGCAAAAACAGGTTGAAAAGGAATTTAAATAGTATTAAAATCCGAATCCGAAATAACAGGAAATGGATCGGTTAGATCAGTTTTTAATTTTTAATATACCTGGTATTTCCACCATTTTTCACAAAAACAAACCACCAATTCTTTTGAATAATCAGAATTGTATTCTTCCGGTCAACTTTAGTAAAACGGAAGAAATTAATTAATTAAGATAATAATGTCTTATTTTTTGTTTGATATTAAACTATTTGACTGTTAGGGTGTTATTTGAAGTGCAATACTTAGCATAACTAATTTGATTAAAAAAGTCGCAAAATGATATTCCTGTATGTACAGCAATTTTTTTGCAGATATAAACCTGACATTGTAATAATTGGCAAACAGATATTTTGAAGTAAATGAAATATCTCCTGAAAGCAGGATCAGTTGGAGCAATTAACTATACAAGAAATATGACTACAATCAAAAAACAATTTCTCTGGCATGGAATCGACCTCGAACAGTTGCGTCATCTAATGGACAGCCCTGCAGATGAAGCGGTTGCTGCAGTTTATGAGTCTAAATCGATGGAACACCTTCGTGATTTGTTAACCAAAATGGCAAAAAATGACAATTTTGTTTCGCGGGAACTTCCGGTTGCCATGCACGATTTTGTTCAGAATGAACTGAATATGCAGTTTACATCCCATGACATTGAACTTTTCAGGCAAACACATGAAATATGGAAAGAGCATGGGATGAAGTTTGTATTTATCTTGTTTTTCAGGGCGTTGCCATATACATACATGGCAGAAAAACCCGCCAATGTGTTGGTCACCACCCGGTTGCTTGAAACACACACCGAAAGAAGGATTTTTGAAACCGCCCAATTTGTATTTGATGTGATGGACGAAGACTGGTGGGAGCCGGAAAAACGTGGAATACTAACAGCGCTGAAAGTGAGGATTATGCACTCCGCAATGCGCCATGTAATTCTGAACAATCAGGGTGAAAAGAAATGGAATGAAGATTGGGGAAAACCCATCAGCCAGGAAGACCTGGTGGCAACCAACCAGGTTTTTTCGCTGGAGTTTTTCAAAGGCATGGAAATGCTGGGGCAGCCACTTGCTCCGCAACAACAGGAAGCATGGTTTCATACCTGGAAAACAATTGGCAGAATTATGGGCGTCAGCGATGACCTTATTCCGGTTAATGTAGCAGATGGCTGGAAATTGCAACACACTGTTTATGATCATTTGTTTAACGACAAAACAATTGCCGGCATTCCCCTTACAAGCGCACTGGTCAATACACTGAATCAGTTTCATCTGCCATTAAAACTGATACTTTTTATGATGAAACAGATGTTGGCAGATGAACAGTTTCCGGATTGTTTCGACCGGATGCTGAAACCAAACTATGAACAAATTTATCCGGAGCTTTTTGAAACGCATGATTCTGACGAAGCAAAAGAAAATCACAACGCACTTTTAAAGAAGCATTTTCATCAGCACGTGAATGAATACTATCATATTATAAAGCAAAAGCGACCCGATTATACCAGCTTAAAACCCAAAGTCAGCCTGCTGGAAAAAATCATATTTCTGTTGATGATGTTGTTTGGGCGGGGGAAAAAGCAAATGCACCTGATTGAGATTCACCTTGAAAAGATTCACAACCACATTCATGTTGACGGAACAGAAGACCCGGTGGATGAACTGGAGGAGGGTGCAATTATCGACATTATGTCGTCGCTGGGTGGAATCATGGTCGGAATTCTATCCTTTCATTTCAGAAAGGGAAAAGATTCCGGGTTCAGAATCCCCAAAAATCTGAAAGAGCACTGGTCACTTCATTAATAACAGGGAAAATGGATCTCGACTATAAAAAATCGATAATAAGTTATTACGACGCCACCCGGCTCGATTACAGGATTTTGTGGTTTGGCAAAAGAAACCGGTCAGTACATTTCGGCTATTATGACAGTGAAGTAAAAACACATCACGATGCACTGCTGAATTTAAACAAAATCATGGCATTAAAAGGTGGTGTGAAAGACGGAGATATAATTCTTGATGCCGGTTGCGGGCAGGGAGGCAGCGCAGTCTGGCTGGCTGAAAATTACAATGTTACTGTAACAGGAATTACACTTGTTCCGCACCAGGTGAAAAAAGCAGCAAAAAATGCTGCCAAAAATAAGGTTAGCCGGAAAGTTTCATTTTCAGAACAGGATTACACCAGTACATATTTTGAAAATGAGTCGTTTACACTCATCTGGGCCTGCGAAAGTATGTGTCATGCACAGGAGAAAATCAACTTTTATAAAGAGGCTTTCAGATTATTAAAGCCGGGCGGACGTTTGATTTGTGCCGATTATTTCAGGGCGAACCGGCCTTTGGAAGAAAATGGCGAAAAGCTTTTGCACGTATGGTTGAATGGCTGGTCGATTCAGGATATTGACACCATTTCAGAGCACGAAAGAAATACGAGTGAATGTGGATTTAAAGATTTTCATTTCGAGGATATTACCAATTTCACAAGGCCTTCTCTCCGGCATTTACATTCCATGTCGAGTAAATTGTGGCGATTCGGGCAATTTCTGAAAGGAATCGGTTTGCGGAATAAAATCAATCATGGAAATCACTTTGCCTCCATTAAACAATTCGAAGCGCTTGAAAATGGACTGTGGCGTTATGGACTGCTTTCAGTAAGAAAGGAATGAAAATGAAAGGTATGGAAGAACTGTCTGGTATCCATGATTTTGTTGTACTGAAATCGCTTTTCAAAAACGAGCGGAATGAAGTTTTATTGGCTCAAAGAAATACCGACAGCAAATCTGTAATCTTAAAACAATCACGACTCGAAAGCGATAATATTTCAAGGGTTTCGAAACTGGCATATGAATACGGAATTCTGAAAGACCTTGATCACCCGGGTATTCCGAAAGCACACGAACTTTTATACGATGGTAAAACAGTAACACTGGTTCAGGAATTTATTCCGGGAACCGATTTAAAAAGCCTCATCTTTAAAAGAAAACTTACGTTCAGCGAGGTTTTTAACATTGCAATTCAACTGGCTGATATTCTAACCTATCTTCATCAGAAAGGTATTATCCACAAAGATATCAACGCCGGGAATTTAATGATGACAGATGATGGCAGCCTGAAACTCATAGATTTCGGAATTTCATCGGGTTTTAATACCGAAACCAGTGAGGCGCTGAATATTGATCAGATAGAAGGCACATTAAATTATATCTCTCCTGAACAAACCGGAAGAACCACTTATTCGATTACTCAAAGCTGCGATTTTTATTCAGGCGGAATTCTTTTGTATGAATTAATAGCCGGTAAAACTCCTTTCGATTCTGTTGATCCATTGGAAGTTATCCATTTTCATCTTTCGCGAAACCCGGTTCCGCTCCGCTCTGTGGTCAGTGATTTACCCGAAGGGCTTGACCAGGTTGTTTCGAAATTACTTGCGAAAAATCCTGATGAAAGATATCATAGTGCAGAAGGATTGAAAGCCGATTTGTTGATTATCAGGAATTGTTTCGAGACGAAAAAACCGCTGAACGGATTTAAAGCAGGGCTCAGCGATTTTCCGGTGCAATACAAACAAAGTCAGAAACTTTATGGCCGCGATCAGGAAATCAGCGAACTGCTGGGTTATTATCAGAATCTGAATCAACTGCAATCGATGCTGGTACTGGTGGCAGGGTACTCAGGAATTGGCAAATCGGCACTGATCAGGCATGTGAAAGTCCCGATTGTACAAAACCAGGGAACATTTATCAGCGGGAAATTTGATCAGTTTAAAAAAGATATTCCGTATTATGCATTTATTGAGGCAATCAGCGAGTTTATTAAAAACCTGCTGTCAGAACCCGAAGAGAAAATTGCAGTCTGGCGCGACAAAATTCAGGATGTTCTGGGTGAAAATGCGGGCCTGATCACCGAAGTTATACCGTTGCTGACCAAAATCACCGGGAAGCAACAGCCCGTTTCAAAGCTGCAGCCTGCCGAGCAGGAGTCAAGGTTTAACATGGTTCTGCTCGATTTTATTTACGCATTCAGTTCGGCAGAAAAACCATTGGTGATTTTTCTCGACGACTTGCAGTGGGCCGATCTTTCTTCGTTAAACCTCATCCAGCGGATTGTTGAAAATCCGAAGCACGACAATATTCTGTTGCTGGCAGCTTACCGGAACAATGAAGTGGAAAAAGGCCATCCGCTTTTGATAACCCTTCAGCAAATCAAAGAGCGGCAAGGACAGGTAAAAGAAATTAAGCTGCAACCGCTTGATATTGAAACGACCTGTAAAATAACCGCCGATTCGTTTGGTATGAGTGCCGAACAAGCCGCAGAACTGGGCGAACATATTTTTTCGAAAACAAAGGGGAATCCTTTTTTCATTCATAGTTTTCTCAAATCGCTTTTCGACAAAAAACTGATTAAACGCGAATCGGGGAAAAACTGGCACTGGGATCAGCAGGAAATCATGGCGCTGGCTTACACCGATAATGTGATTGACCTGATGACAGAAGGCCTGATCAATTTGCCGGATCGCACACAACAGGTTCTGAAACTTGCTGCCGTTCTTGGTAATACTTTTATTCTGAATGATCTGGCAGATGTTGCCGAGAAATCGCCTGCCAAAGTTTATGCCGAGATTTTATCAGCCATTAAAAACGGGTACATTTCCTCGGCCGACAGCAGCTACCGCGAATTTGCCCTGAGTGCAATTGATGCAGATTTTGAATCGGGGCAATTATCCGGAAAACTGATCAGGTTCAGATTTTCGCACGACAAAGTGCAACAGGCCGTTTACAATTTAATACCCGAAAACGAACTGGCACCCCTGCATCTGAAAATTGGCAGGTTGCTTATTCAAAACAGAAATGAAACCCAGTTGAATGAGGATATATTTGAAGTAATCAGTCATTTTCTGCTTTGTTTACATTTGGTTGAAAGTGAGGAAGAAAAGTTTCAATTATCCAGACTTTTCCTGGTTGCCGGCAGAAAAGCAAAAGATTCAGCATCCTACAATCTGGGCGTTACTTTTTTAACAGCAGCCAACTCTTTGACGGCGACTGACAGGTGGAAAACGAATTATGATCTTACTTACAATATTTTATTTGAATTGGGTGAATGTGAATACCTGAACGATAATCCGCAACAGGCTGAAATACATTTTACCGAAGTTCTGCAGCACTCAAAAACCCGCTTTGAAAAGCTAAAAGTATATTACGTTCATTCTTCGCTCTACCTGAAAATGGGCAATACAAAAGAATCGCTTCGAATTGGTCTTGAAGCAGCTAAAATGTATTACCTGTTTTTTCCGAAAACAAAGTTGGCCATCCAGGTAAATACTTTGCTGACATTGACCCGGAACCTGTTGTTATTTTCGACAAAATATAAAAATCCCGAAACAGTTTTTAATCTGCCCGATTGCAAAGATGAAGAGTTAATTGCCCTGAACAAGTTTCTGATCGACCTGGCCACCAGTGCCTATCAGCAGGATCAGAATCTGATGATGCTGGTGATTTTCAGAATTATAAAACTCTACCTGTCAAATGGTTTTTCTGATGCAAGCGGATGGGGCTTTTCTGGTTTTTCAGTAGTGGTACTTTCTGCCCTTAAAATGCAGAAAAGAGGTTTTAATCTTTGGGATATTACAATCAAACTGCATCAACGAACCCGTTCTCCACTCATAAAATGGCGGTTAAGTTACACGGTACTGTGTTTTCATAATCACTGGAGAATCCCGCTTCGAAATAGTTACAATTCAATGCTTGAGACATTGAAAGCCTGTGTGCTAAATGGCGATCAGATTTTTACCGGTTATACAGCCGCGCTCTACATTCGCACCCGAATGGCAGCAGGTGATATTCTTAAAGAAATACTAAATGTTTCTGATGATCACTATTCACTGATTAAGAACAGCAAAGGTGGCCTTGATTTTTATATTGGTTTTTACCAAGCAATCAAGTCATTAAACGGTCAAACCTTTGAAAATACCTGGGATGATGAAACTTTTAATGGACAGGAAACGCAAAGCCGGTTAATAAATGAAGGCAACAAAACAAAGCTGGCTTTTTTCCTCACCGCGAAACTTTTCCATTTGTTTTTTCTTGAAAAATACAGGGAAGCACTGACTGAAAGCGAGGTTTTGAAAAATTACACTGACAATTTTATTGGCGATATTTCTGAAGTTATTTATGCTTTTTATACCTCCTTATCGATTGCTGCCTGTTTTGATGATTTGGACGCAGGTGAAAAAAAGAAATACCTGGTAGTGTTTAAAAAGCACCTGACTGACCTGAAACGCTGGCAAAATGGAAGTTCAGAAAATTTCAGTGCTCAACATGAACTGCTCGTTGCCGAATTTTTGGCTATGAATAATGAAAGGGAAAAAGCGCTCGCTCATTACTTACAGGCAATTCAGCTGGCAACCGGTTACCAGTTCAGAAATGTGGCATCTGTTGCCTGCGAAAGAACTGCAGTTTTACTGGGGAAAATGAATCTGCCTGATCAAAGCTTGCATTATTTAAGCAAAGCAAATGATATTTACAGCGATTGGGGAGTGGTTGTTAAATGCCAAAATCTCGAAAAGAGAAACCCGCAGTTGAAAAACAATTCGGAGCAGTTAAAACAGGTTACTTCCTCCACTTTTGTTTCCAGCAAAACAGCACTCGATCTGGCTACTGTTTTAAAGGCATCGCAGGCTATTTCGAGCCAGGTAAAATACGACGATGTGCTGAAAAATCTGATGCACATTACCATAGAAAATGCCGGTGCCGAAAGAGGTTGCCTGTTGTTATACAAGGGAAATATATTAAACATTGAGGCAATTGGCGACACCCGGTCAGAAGGTGTCAGAATTATATCTCCTGTTTCTTTTGAATCAACGTATGAGGTGCCGAAATCAATAATCAATTTTTGCCGCAGAACCGGCGAAATTGTTGTGATAAACGATTCAGATGATGGTGAAAGATTTGCTGCCGATCCTTATATTCATAAAAACAAATCACTCTCAATTCTGTGTCTCCCAATAACAGTTTCAGGAAAAATAAGTGGAATACTCTACCTGGAAAACAATTTGTTAAAAGGCATTTTTACCCACGACAGAATTGAACTGCTGAAAATGCTCTCAGGTCAAATCGGAATTTCGATTGAGAATGCCATTCTGTATGGTAATTTGGAGGAAAAAGTAAAGGAACGGACTTTTGAAATTGAAAAAACACTGGCCGAACTCAAAGAAACCCAGGCACAACTGATTCAGTCTGAAAAAATGGCTTCACTCGGGGAGCTGACAGCGGGTGTTGCGCACGAAATTCAGAATCCGTTGAATTTTGTCAATAATTTTTCTGAGGTAAATGCAGAACTGATTGATGAAGCTGAAGAAGAAATCGACAAAGGAAATATTCACGAAGCAAAACTGATTCTGAAAGATATCCGGGAAAATCAGCAAAAGATTAACAACCATGGTAAACGTGCCGAATCGATTGTAAAAGGGATGCTGAAACACAGCCGAAACAGCAGTGGTACAAAAGAGCCATCGGATATTAACGCGTTGGCCGACGAATGTTTAAGGCTTGCCTATCACGGATTAAGGGCAAAGGATAAATCGTTCAGTGCTGTTTTGAAAACTGAATTCGATCCGGGAATCGGAAAAATCAGTGTGATTCCTCAAGATCTTGGGCGGGTAATTCTGAACCTGATAACCAATGCCTTGTATGCAGCCAATGAAAAAAGAAAAACTGCAGGAGCAGGATACGAACCAACCATTACCATTACCACCAGCCGTGTTCATAACGAAATGGCAGGGCAGGTTTTAATTACGGTGAAAGACAACGGTATGGGGATACCTGAAAATATCAGGAGCAAAATATTTCAGCCTTTTTTTACAACCAAGCCAACCGGACAGGGAACCGGCCTTGGATTGAGTATGAGCTATGACATTGTTGCAAAACTGCATGGTGGTGAATTAAAAGTGGAAAGTATTGAAGGTGAAGGAGCCATATTTACGATTGTTCTGCCCGCCTGATATTTGAAGAATTTCCGGATTATGGCGACTGAATAAAAGTTTTATGATTTTGAAAAAAGTGAAAAAAACAGAGTATGACAAAAATATTGGTGGTTGACGATGAGGAAGATCTTGAAGTTTTGGTGAAACAAAAATTCAGAAAGAAAATCAGGGATCAGGAGTATGAATTTGTATTTGCGGCCAATGGTAAACATGCCTTGGAGCAAATTCAGAATCATCCGGATATTGATGTGGTTTTAAGCGATATCAACATGCCCGAAATGGATGGACTGACGCTGCTTTCGAAACTTAATGAACAGCATTCGGTGTTAAAATCGGTAATTGTTTCGGCTTATGGCGACATGGATAACATCCGCACCGCCATGAACCGTGGTGCATTTGATTTCGTTACCAAACCGGTTGATTTTGGCGATCTGGAAGTTACGCTCGAAAAAACCATCCGGCAGGTACGCCAGATACAGGAAACGCTGCGTGCAATTAAAGAAAACAACATCCTGAAAATGTATGTTGATGAGAACGTTTTGAAATTCATGCAAACTCGTGAATTTGAGACTTCAATTATGGCAAGCGAAACAGTTGAAGCTTCGGTTGCATTCATAGATATTTGCGGATTTACATCGATTAGCGAAAACGAACTACCTGTGAATGTGGTAAAATTGCTGAATAGCTACTTCGATTTAATGGTAACCGAAATCATAAAACACGGTGGTTTTATCGATAAATTTATCGGCGACGCCATCATGGCTGTTTTTAAAGGAGAATTTCATCTCGATAAAGCGATTGAAGCCTGTCTGGCAGTAAGGAATAAAATTGCCGCCCTTCCTGAATTTTCGGATAATGTATCGTTCAAACCCCAGGTTTCAATCGGTATTAATTCAGGCGAAATGGTTTCAGGCAATATCGGTTCGTTAAGTTTACGCCGGCTCGACTACACCGTTATCGGAGATGTGGTAAATACTGCCCAGCGGTTACAGTCTTCGGCAGCCCCCGGTCAGATTCTGATTAACAAACAATCATATGATAAAGTAAAGGAGTTTTTTAAATGCAACCAGGTAGGAGAGGTAGCTTTAAAAAACAAATCGGAAGCGTTCGTAATTTATGAAGTTCTGGAGTAAAATACTTAAAAATGAACAGGGCAAATCAAATAGACTGGAATTCAATTTTCTGTTTGCGGTCAATTATTTACACATTATCGGGATTATTTATTGCGGCAGTAGCATTAAAAGGATTTATGATTCCCAACAGTTTTCTGGATGGCGGAGTAACAGCCATTTCAGTTCTTGTAAATAGAATATTCAGCATACATATTAGTGTGTTGTTAATTGTATTTAATCTTCCGTTTCTGATTATCGGATATAGTAAATTGGGCAAGACATTTATTGTACATTCCCTGTTGGCGATTTTAATAATGGCCGCGTTGTTGTTTTTTCTGAAAATACCGAAAATCACGGAAGACAAAGTTCTTATTGCGGTTTTCGGTGGTTTTCTGATGGGGCTTGGAATTGGCCTGGTTATCCGGGGTGGCGCTGTAATCGACGGACTTGAAATTATTGCCCATTATACAACCAAAAAAGTGGCTTTTACAACTAGCGAAATAATTTTACTCTTTAATTCTTTGATTATTTTATCAGGTGCAATCTGGTTTGGCATTGAAACAGGCATGTATTCAATACTTGTATATTTCACTGCCATGAAAACATCGGATTATGTGGTGGATGGTTTTGAGGAATTCACTGCACTGAATATTGTTTCAAAAGAACATGAAGCCATCAAATCAATTATTGTAAACGATTTTGGGAAAGCCATCACGGTTTATAAAGGTGAAAGAGGTTATTTACCGGGCAGTTTTGAGTTCAAAAATGATTGCGATATCATCATGACAGTGGTCACCCGCCTCGAAATCCACCGCCTGAAACAGGAAATATCAAAAATTGACGAAAATGCCTTTTTCTTTATTCACAGTATTAAGGAAGTAAAAGGTGGCATTATTAAAAAATCAGGAATTCAGGCTTAAAATGAAAATAACCAAACTGAAGAACTTTATTATTCAGAAGCTGACAGATGAACTCTCTGAAAAGCTGACCTATCACGGAGTAAAACATACGCTGATGGTTTTTAATGTTTGTAATCAATTCATTAAACGGATGAAAATTGCACCGCATGATGCACATCTCATCCGTACAGCGGCATTGATGCACGACACCGGATTTATTCACGCTTACGACAACCATGAAGAGCAAAGTGTGATTTTTGCCCGCAAAATTCTGCCTCACTGGAATTATTCAGAACGCGACATCGAAATTGTTTCAGGTATGATCAGGGCAACAAAAATTCCTCAGAATCCGAAGAATATGCTCGAAGGGATTTTGGCTGATGCAGATCTTGATTATCTTGGAACCACTTCGTTTTATGAGATTGCGGATACTTTGCGGACCGAGTTATATCATTACAATAAAATCAGTTCCGACATTGAATGGATTACTTTACAAATTGATTTCCTGAAAAGGCACAATTATTATACTGCTTTCTCGAAAAAATACCGCGAACCAACAAAACAAAAATACCTGAAAGAAATTAAGGAAAAGTGGGGTAGGTAAACAAAAAAAATCACTCACAAAATACTTTGTAAGTGATTGAATTTGTTGTTGTCCTGCCAGGGCTCGAACCTGGACTCTACTGATCCAGAGTCAGTCGTGTTGCCAGTTACACCACAGGACAGTCTCTTTTTTCGTGCTGCAAAAATAGTAATTTGTCTCAATCACAAATTATCTTTTTAAAAAAACTTACCCTTCATTAAAAAATCATTCAACAAATGGTTGACGATTACATGCAAAATGTGTTGTGCAACCTTTAATTTTAAAATGATTACATTATTTTTATCC
>CAZXVT010000005.1:57867-60946 GCA_964644015.1 uncultured Maribellus sp. | reverse complement strand
GTCGTGGTAAGTATATTTGTTTTGTTTGTATCGGAAGTATTATCCTAAAATTTTCTTTCTTCGATTCAATTAGTAGCAGTTGACGTCGTTTTTTTGTTCTCTGTTTTTCCCTTTTTAACAGGTTTCCGCCATTCAAAAATATCATCTTTCGAAACAGGTCGAAGTTCTTCGAGCCAATTAAAGTCTTTCAGATATTTTTCCTCGTCTTTTAATTCTTCCAATGGTTTTAGTTCTCCCTCCGGCGAACTCAGAAATACAATTTTGTTGATTTTGCCTTCTTTAAAGCGAATCGATATTTTACTGCTTTCGGCCCGGTTCAGTCCGATTATTTCCTCCTTTTCCCTGGCATAATAAAGTGTCTGTCCATTTCCGTTTACATCAATCCTGCTCAATTCGTTATTAATCACGTAACCAATCATTTCCTTTCCTTTTATCTGGTCGAACCGACCTGAATCCTGCTGCGAAATGATAAAACTGTTATGCATCATCCGTAATTCGTCAGGCGCATTTTCAAATTGCTGCATTTCTATCAGATCGGCTGTAAGCTGGTGAACATCCGACCAAAGAACAGGTGTATAATGAAGCTGAATTACTGAATCTTTTGTAAAATACACCATCGAATCACAGATTCCCTGCATGTCATTTCTGAAAAACCGGACTTTATAAAAAGCGAGCACAATTTTTTCATCTTCAATTGTATCGGGAATTGTTCTTAGTGTATCGGCATGAAGATAGAGCGTGTCTTTTTCGTTATAATTCATAAAAACAGCCGAATCGGTAACGAGTGCCGTTTTTGCCAATTCGTTGTATTCTGCTTTGTTTCCTGTGATAATGGTGCTGTTTTCTTCATCAAGAATTCTAACCTGTTTCAGGGCTTTCCCCGTTTTGTTTTCTTTGCTGTAACGGATGTATCCGGCTGAAATTTGTTGTGTTTTATTCTTAATCACAGGTTTTTCAATCAGCTCGGCTTCCCCGGTTTCCGAATCGTACCAGCCGTTTTCGGCATACAAGGTACCTGATGTGTCCTGGATAGTTGTGGGGCCATAAATATTAATCTTCCCGGTTTTTGTGTTGTAGCTGATGGTGTCGCTGTTCAGTGTGTAATCTTTGTCAACGCCCACCACATCCTTGTATAAATAGAACAAATCGTTGTTTACAAAGTATTTTCCTATCTGGCTGGTAATGGTGGTGGTGCTGTCCACTATTTTTCCCTTGTCATCATAATACCCGATGTTGGCAGCCAGGTCATAATCAAGGGTGTCCGAATAAATCGTGGTTGATTTCTTAACTAATCGCACATTTTCCCAGGCACGCGCAAAGCTGATGTCGCCATCATAATAAACTTTCCCCGAATACAAATGCAAGGTATCATCCTGCTGAATATGAACATTTCCAAAAGCATCAACTCTGTTTGTGCCTGTGTAGGTGTATGCACTGTCACACCACATCAGCACATTTTTATGCCTGATCATCACCGAGTCAATCAGTCGCTGGGCGTTGGATGCAATCTGTTCATTGGCTTCCAGCGTTCCGGCCCTCAGAATTTCAACCATTTTCCTCTCCTGTGAAAATGAAATTACAACCATCCCCAGGAAAAAAGTTACAAGCAAAAGGTATTTCCTGATAAACACAGATTTCACAAAGAAGGATCGCATCAAAGCAGTTTTTCAATAATCGTATCTACCGAAATATTTTCAGCTTCGGCTTTGTAGTTTTTGATAATCCTGTGACGGAGAATGGAAGGTGCAATGGCTTTCACATCTTCGATATCGGGTGAATATTTACCGTGGAGGGCAGCATGGGTTTTGGCACCCAAAACAAGGTATTGAGAGGCTCTCGGACCAGCTCCCCATTTCAGGTACTGGTTGGCAGCCTCGGCAGCGCCGGGTGTTCCGGGCCGGGTTTTAACCGCCAGTTTCACGGCATATTCAAGCACATTGTCGTTGATGGGAACTTTCCGGATCAGTTGCTGGAAAAACAGGATTTCTTTTCCGGTAATTACCGGTTTGAGTTCATATTCAACGGTGGAGGTTGTATTTTTCACGATTGTGATTTCATCGGCAAATTTCGGATAATCGAGCCACACCGAAAACATAAAACGGTCTAACTGTGCTTCCGGAAGCGGGTAGGTTCCTTCCTGTTCAATCGGGTTTTGCGTGGCGAGAACAAAGAAAGGCTCTTCGAGTTTAAAACGCTGACCGGCAGTGGTTACTGCTCTTTCCTGCATGGCTTCCAGCAATGCCGACTGTGTTTTGGGCGGTGTGCGGTTAATTTCGTCGGCCAAAATTATATTGGCAAACAACGGCCCTTCAATAAACTTGAAATGACGCTCGTTATCCAGAATTTCGGTGCCGATGATATCAGATGGCATCAGGTCGGGTGTAAACTGTACACGGTTGTATTTCAGACCAAGAATCCGGGCAATGGTTGTGACCAATAAAGTTTTTGCCAGTCCCGGAACCCCGATCAGCAAAACATGGCCCTGGCTGAAAAGTGAAATCAACACCTGTTCCACAATTTCGTCCTGGCCATAAATCACCTTTGTAATTTCGTGTTTCAGTTCATCAAATTTACTGCGGAGCGCATTGATTGCTTCCACATCATTTTTGTATTCTGCTGACATTGCCTGATGCTGATTTAATTATTTAATCCAGTTTGTAAAATTGAAATTGCAATTGGCGTAAGTATCAGCAATTCTGATATAATTTTTTAATTGCTGAGCTTTTACCCATTCGTTAAAAACCTGTTCTTTTTTCTTTCTCAGAAAATCTTCCGAAAGTTTCTGATAGTCGTTCTGAAGATCGGCCCGATGCGAATCCAGTTTTTTGGTGAGTTTTACGATTTTATAAACCATTTGCTGCGATTCCTTGTCGGTGGTTTGAAAAGGAGCCGATATTTCGTTGATGTTCATTTTTGTAATTACCTTGCTCACATCGGGATCCAGGTCTTCAACCGCAAATTTCGATGACATGGTTTCAGGATTGATAACCATACCTGCATTGTTTTTTGAGTTTTTGTCAGAAGAAAAAACGGATGCGGCTTCTTCAAATTTCAGTTCATTTCTGCGGATCATATTGGC
>CAZXVT010000005.1:35916-57857 GCA_964644015.1 uncultured Maribellus sp. | reverse complement strand
AGCGCATTATTTGCCTTTTCGCGTGCCTCAACCGATACTTTTGGTTTTATCAGAATATGTCGTGTGTTTACTTTTTCACCTTTTTTATCCACCAGTTGAATGATATGATATCCAAATACACTTCTGACAACATTCGAAATTTTATCATCTTTCAGGTTAAACGCTGCTGCGGCATAGGTTGGGTCTAATTCTGCACGTCCCATGTAACCAATTATTCCGCCATCTTTTGCCGAGCCATCTTCAGAATATAAAACTGCCATGGTGGCAAAACTCGATCCATCTTCAATTTTTTTCTTGATTTCGCGTAATTTGGCTTTTATCCGGTTATCTTCTTCAAGATCAATTTGTGGCTGAATTGTGATCTGAGCGTATTCATACTGAGTGGGGATTACCGGTATTTCGTTTTCGTTCAGGGTCCTGTAATAGGCCCGTACTTCCGACGGAGTTACCGTTACATCTTTTGTTATTTTTTCCCTCATTTGCTGGCTGAGCAACTGGTTGCGAATTCCGTCACGCATATCGGCTTTGATATCCATAATCGGTTTTTTGAAATATTCTTCCACAGCTTTCTCCGATCCTAAATAAGCTGTGTACATGGCCATTTGGCGGTCCATTTGCTGGTTTACCTGGCTGGGTGTCACCTCTATCAGCGTGTCGAGTTCGGCTTCGGCAACCAGCAGTTTGTCAACCAGAAAATTTTCAAGTATCTCGCATTTCATGTCACCTTCGGTGGTAACTCCCTGTGCCTGCTGTTCGATGGCCATTCTTTCAATCTCACTTTTCAGAATGATATTTCCACCAACCACTGCTACAATCTGGTCAACAATCTTGTCCTGTGCAAAAACCATTGCAGGTAGCAAAAACATGGAAATCAGTGCCAGTTTTGTTTTGATTATTATTCCTGTTTTCATTTCTTTTTTTTATTCAGTTTATGCAGTTTTTAAGCTGCTGTTTTATTCATTCAATAAGCGAAAAATTGAACCTTGTCAGCTTGCTTCTTCACTTTTGAATATTTTAATTTTATTCTGTCTTAAACCTTCTTTATATACATTCTCTTCAATCTGTTGCAGCAGTTCCACTTTCCTTTTGTTCAGGATAAGCGTTTTAATGTTATCCTTAACATACTCAGGTGGAGCAATTTCATTTTGCAACTGGTATTCAAAAATATTCACCACATAATAGAAATCATTGTCTTTTTGTTCAATCACCCTTTTTTGCCGAAGCAACTCTTCAGGATTTTCAATTTCATACGGAAGATTATTTCTCACCTTTCTGAAACTAACCCAGTTGTCGGTAAAAAAGTCGTAATTTTTGGCATATTGTACACAATACTCACGCAATACAGCAAGTCCTTCGTCTGAAGTATCGTCAAGCATTTTCTTCAGATTTCTTGTATTCACAAGGTCAACCGGAATTTTCATGAAGATACCTTTCACAATGTTGGTACTCAGTCTGAAATTTTCGGTATTGTTGTTATAATAGGTTTCAATCTGTTCGCTGGTGACAATTGTATCCATCTGTTCGCCCAACAAAGCATTTTTGTATTTGTAAATAATCAGCGAGTTTCTGTACTCTTCAATTTCCTTTGAAAGGTTTTTCTGCTCAGGAGTAAGGTTTTCGTTGGCTTTTTGAATCAGTAATTCCTGCCGGATCCATTTTCTGATATAATCATCGGCTAGTTTAGCACTGTCTTCAGCAGCTAATCCTTCAGGTATAATCTGTACAAGCTCAGCGTGTTTCAGAATTTTTGTGCCAACCTGGGCTACCGGCTCATCTCCGGACGAATTGGTTCGGCCACATCTGATAAACAGCAATGAAAACCCGAGTAATATGATATATCCGGTTGTTTTATACACCTGGAATAGTTTTCAGCAATTTTTTATTAATGGTTACTTTATATTTCGAATGCAACTCTTTCAGCCAGCGTTCTTCAATTACTTTCTGATAATCTGAAATATAAAGTCCGCGTGCATCTTCAAGTTTTTTGGGTTCCGGCGGAATTTTGTCACCTCTCACAAAGGTGAGTTCGCTTTTAAAACCTTCCGGTTCCGGACCATTCCACACGTAATAGTCAACAACAGGGTTCGCGCCTTTTTCCCAGGCTCCTTCTGTGATGGTGATCAGGTCTCCGTTTTTGTTGATCAGTCCGAGAACTTCATCTTTTGGCAGATCACCGGCAAAATATTTCTCGGCTTCTTCACGCACACTATCCGATGTACAGATTACAATCATGCCTTTGAAGCGCTCCTCCCACATGTATTTTTTGCAGTCTTTATAGTAAGCTTCCAGACCGGTGGAATCTTCAGCCGCATAATTCCAGATTTTCTGTTCCGAAATATTAAACAGCAGAATTCCGTCATGGTATTCCTGCATCATGTACCTGAATTCGGGATATTTTTCTTCCAGACGGCTGTTTTCATAACCGGTTATTTCAAAATCAACCCATTGGTTGTAATAATCGCGATACTGGCCTTGTGGTTTGTTTTGTTTGCTGGTAAAATTGTTGAAATTACCAACAGTAAAACCCTTATCGTTTAAGGTAAACAATACATCTTCCCTGTCAATAGCCGAATCGTTAACCGGTTTTTTCAAAACCTTATCAAGGTTGGCAATATTTTCACTGAATTGATATTCCGCTTTCAGTTTGGCAATAAATTTGGCTTTGCTGGTTTCACTTCTTTGCGGATCCTGCCTGATTCTCAGTTCCAGTTCATCTTTTACTTCATCGAAAGCAGCAACCGGTTGACGTTTAATTCTTTTTATTATGTGGTATCCGTAAGGCGTTTCAATCACTTCGCTGATATCGTTATCATTTTTCAGTGCAAATGCCGGCTCCGAGAATTCTTTGATCATTTTGCCAGCCGAAAACCAGGGCATCTGGCCTCCCAGTTGTGCTGAACGTTTGTCATCCGATTTTGCTTTTGCAACTTCGGCAAAGTCAGCTCCGTTTTTCACTTCCACATAAATCGAGTCTATTTGCTTTTTCAGGTTTGCCTTTGTTTCGGGTGTCATATCTTTGGGAAACATTTTCATGATGTGAGCTGCCATCATTTCGCCCTGGTTAGGTCTGATGTCGTTGACTTTCAGAATGTGCCAGCCAAAACTTGTCCTCACAGGTTCCGAAATCTGTCCTTTTGGTGTGGTGAAAGCTGCATTTTCGAAAGGTACAACCATGGCAAATGCCGAGAAATAACCGAGATTTCCTTTGTTGGTTTTTGCTGAAGGATCTTCAGAATATTCTATTGCTGCCTCACCAAAATCTTTTCCGGCTTCTATTTCGGCTTTTATTTTCAGGATTTTGTCCCTGATTTCACTTTCCTGCTGACGGGTAGCTTCTTTGGGCACATTCAATAAAATGTGACTGGCGTCGATTTCTTTGGTTGTTCTTTCATATAAATCAACTACCATTTCCTTTGTGAGTTTTACATCAGTAAGATAGGGGGCTGCAAGTTCACTCCTGTATCCATTCAGTTCCCTTTTAAAAGCCGCACTGGTATCCATTTTCAGGGTTTCAGCCTCAATTACTTTCAGCTTAAAATCCACAAACATTCCGATATAATCTTCAGGCGATTTTTTATCATCCTGATTATAAAGATTGTTGTTGTTCTTTTTGTAGATACGCTCAAATTCGCCTTTACTGATTTTTCTGTCGCCAATTGTTATAAGGGTCTCATCAGTTTGAGCAACCGACTGAAAAAAAAGAACAGTGGCAAACAAAACAAAAAAAGCATTTCGGATCATTGCATAATTATTAAATGTTAAACACTTATAATTCGTCTGGCTTTTGAAATTCAAAACTGAATTGATCAGACACCATTAAAAACTACTGCAAATTCTTTTTTATTGCGGAGAGCTGTAATTCGGCGCCTCGCGTGTAATCGTCACATCGTGCGGATGGCTTTCAGCAACACCGGCACCCGAAATTCTTGTGAATTTAGCTTTCTGCAGCATCTCAATATTTTGGGCTCCGCAATATCCCATTCCGGCCCGTAATCCGCCTGTAAGCTGGAACAGCACTTCTTCCAGTGTTCCTTTGTAAGGTACACGGGCAGCAATTCCTTCAGGGACCAGTTTTTTGATATCGTCTTCCATATCCTGGAAATAGCGGTCTTTCGAACCTTTTTGCATGGCTTCAATCGAACCCATTCCGCGATATGCTTTGAATTTTCTACCCTGGAAAAGAATGGTTTCACCCGGTGATTCTTCTACTCCGGCAAAAAGTCCGCCTGCCATAATCGAATTAGCACCGGCAGCAATACCTTTTACAATGTCACCTGAATAACGGATTCCACCGTCGGCAATTACCGGAACACCAGAACCTTTGATTGCTTTTGCAACATTGTAAACGGCTGATAACTGCGGAATTCCAACACCGGCAATAATGCGTGTTGTACAGATTGATCCCGGGCCAATTCCCACTTTCACCGCATCGGCACCCAGTTTTACCAGTTCAATGGCTGCTTCGGCTGTACCAATATTTCCGGCTACAATCTCTGTTTCCGGGTATTTCTTTTTAATGGCTTTCAGCATTTCGAAAACACCTTTTGAGTGAGCATGAGCCGTGTCGATTACCAATGCATCCACCTGGGCTTTTACCAGTTCATCAACGCGGTCCATCGTGTCGGCGGCAATTCCGACACCGGCAGCCACGCGTAAACGGCCTTTTAAATCTTTGCAGGCAAAAGGTTTATCTTTTGCCTTGGTAATATCTTTGTAAGTTACCAACCCGATCAACTTGTGGTTTTTATCGACCACCGGCAGTTTTTCGATTTTATAATTCTGAAGAATATCAGCAGCTTTTTCGAGGTTGGTCGATTCGGTGGTGGTAATCAGGTTTTCTTTTGTCATTACCTGCTCAATCTTGCGATTCATGTTTCTTTCAAAACGGAGGTCGCGGTTGGTGACGATTCCAACCAGAATTCCTGACTCATTTACAACCGGAATACCACCTATTTTATATTGTGCCATCAGGCTCAGGGCATCGGCAACAGTTTTGTCAGCGGTGATGGTGATGGGATCATAAATCATCCCGTTTTCTGCCCGTTTTACAGTAGTTACCTGGTGGGCCTGTTCCAAAATCCCCATGTTTTTATGAATCACTCCGATACCGCCTTCGCGGGCAATGGCAATGGCCATTTTCGATTCGGTAACCGTATCCATGGCTGCACTGACTATTGGCGTGTTAATCACTATATTTCGGGTGAATTTCGAAGTAAGATCCACTTCGCGGGGCAAAACTTCAGAGTAAGAAGGAATCAGGAGAACATCATCGTAGGTTAAACCCTCAAATTCTACTTTATCAATCAGGAACGACATGTTAATTTTATTTAGATAAAACAATGCGCAAAACTACAAAAATTAGCGAATCCACCTCGTATAAATTGCGGCAGGCAGGCGAAATGGTCAATAAAAATTGTTAAACAACAAAATGATTTCTTAATTTGTGATAATGGAACTTTACCGGCAAATATTAACGCGTTACTGGGGATTTTCTGATTTCAGACCTTTGCAGCTTGAAATCATTCGATCGGTTGCCGAAGGGAAAGATACACTCGGATTAATGCCTACCGGGGGAGGAAAATCGGTTACTTTTCAGGTTTTTTCTCTTTCGCGCGAAGGAATTTGTATTGTTGTAACTCCGTTGATTGCCCTGATGAAGGACCAGGTTGAAAAGCTGAATGCAAAAGGAATCAAGGCGCTGATGATTCACAGCGGAATGTCGCCGGCTGAGATAAAAATCATCCTCGACAATGCCGTTTGGGGCGATTACAAGTTTTTATATGTTTCTCCTGAAAGACTTGATTCTGAAAATTTTACCGAACGGCTGGCAAAAATGCATGTGAATTTGGTGGCGGTTGACGAGGCTCATTGTATCTCACAATGGGGTTACGATTTCAGACCGAGTTACCTGAATATTATCCGCATCCGAAAGATTTTGCCCGGCGTGACCATTCTTGCTTTAACAGCAACAGCCACGCCCGAAGTGGTAATCGATATCCAGGAAAAACTGGGATTCAAACAGAAAAATGTTCACCAGATTTCGTTTCAGCGTGAAAACCTGAGCTACCTGGTGCGGAATGTGGAAAACAAAAATGGTTATTTACTTGAAACGCTTCAGAAAGTAAAAGGCTCGGGTATTGTGTATGTGCGCAGCCGGAAAGCAACCCATGAAATTGCAGCCGAGTTGGTGAAAAATAAAATCAGCGCCGATTTTTACCACGCAGGATTAACAACTTCGGTAAGAAGTGAAAAACAGGATGCCTGGATCAATGGTAAAAAGCGGGTAATTGTGGCCACCAATGCTTTTGGTATGGGAATCGACAAACCCGATGTCAGGTTTGTAATTCACTTTGCACCGCCCGAATCGCTGGAAGCTTATTTTCAGGAAGCTGGCAGGGCTGGCCGTGATGGAAAGAAATCAGCAGCGGTATTACTATACAACAATGCCGATAAAACAAAACTGAAAAAGCAGGTTACAGTTGCTTTTCCCGATGTGGTGCAGATAAAAAAAGTTTACAATTCGCTTTGTAATTTTTTACAGATTGCTGAAGGATTCGGAAAGGGACAAACTTTTGGATTTCAGTTACAGGAGTTTGCACAAGCCTATAAATTTCAGCAGGCAATGGTTTACAACAGTCTGAAATTTTTGCAGATGGAGGGCTACCTGGAGTTTACAGAAGAAGTTGACAATCCTTCGAGGGTTTATTTTACGGTTAACCGCGATGATTTGTATAAATACCAGATTGCCAATGCTGCAATGGATGGATTTATTAAACTTTTGTTGCGTTCGTACACCGGATTGTTTACCGGTTTTGTGCATATTGATGAAGAATTGCTTGCAAAAAGATCGGGGATTTCGCGTGATCAGATTTATCAGTATCTGAAACATCTGCGGCAATCAAAAATTATTGAGTACGTTCCGCAAAACAACACGCCTTATATTTATTTTAATAAAGAAAGAATCCCCATCGACAGGTTGAAAATTTCAAAAGAAAACTACGGGGCAAGGAAAGTTGAGTTTCAGAAAAGAATTGAAGCGGTGATTGATTATGCCACCAGTACCACAACCTGCCGAAGCCGGATTTTGTTGTCCTATTTTGGCGAAAAGGATGCTCCGGCTTGCGGAACCTGCGATGTTTGCAAATCGCTGGAACAACTCGAACTGACTAATTATGAATTTGAACGTGTCAGCGCAGAAGTGAAACGAATACTTGAAAAACCCTGTGCGTACGAAAAATTATTACTGGAACTCGAAGGTGATCAGCATAAAATGCGCAGAATCATCAAATGGCTGCTCGACAACGAAATGATTGTCTTGCGGGTTGACAACTTGCTGGAATGGAGGGAATAATAATACTTAAATTATTAAACCTAAAATACAAGAACAAAATAAGATACAACACGTTATCATAGTTTCTAAATCCATCAATCCAGAATCCACATAATAAAATACTCATCCAACTAATATCATTTTCCTGAATCCGCGATGCGAATCAAACAAACACCATTCTCGGAAAACTTTTTTATTTTTGCGTCTTAAAATTGTTTCATGAATTCTCTCGAAATAGTTTATTCCAGAAATGTAGTTGAGTTTGTTACGGTGGCTAATGAATATTGCCAGGCAATCGAGCAGGCGAATCGTATTCCTGCAACTGCCAATCTGCAGAAAATGCAGAAACTGCTGCCTTTACTTTATCTGAAGGCTTCTTTGTTGCCTCAATCCGAAAGAGTATTAGACGAAGAACTGGAAAAATATGTGAGTGAATTCGACTACAACGTTTTACACCAGAAATGGCTGACTTTACTAAATGAAAATGATAATTTTTATGAAGTATTCGATCCATCAATACAGTTTGGCCACGAAGCAGTGACTGCCAGTATTTCTGAAAACCTGCTGGATATTTACCAGGATCTGAAGAACTTTCTGGTGGCCTACAGTATTGGTAACGAGGAAGTAATGAACGATGCGCTGGTAGAATGCAATGAACATTTTGTGCAGTTCTGGGGGCAGCAGGTGGTGAATGTTTTGCGCGCTGTACACATGCTTGTTTACAGCGATGTTGATTTTGGAAATTTAGAAAAAAACGATACGGTTCAGCCCGGAACAGGCAATCCGAAATGGCTTGACAGCTTTTGGGGAACCGATGAAGATAACGAGGATGTTTAAAGAAAGTATAACCAAAGAGGAATTGACTGATTTACCATTGCGCTGGTTTGAAGGTGAAATTGTGGTGGTGGCTTCAAAGGAAAAGGTGGCTGAAGCTGTTGAATTCCTGTCGAAAGAAGCTGTAATCGGGTTCGACACAGAAACAAAACCTTCCTTTAAAAAAGGAGTGATGAATAAAGTTGCTTTATTGCAGTTATCGGTTAAAAACAAAGCATTTTTATTTCGTATAAACCGCATTGGTCTTCCTGAAATCGTTTGCCGTTTGCTGGCCAACCCCGATATTGTAAAAACAGGTGTTGCCATTCACGATGATATCAAAGGTTTACAGAAATGGAAAAACTTTAAACCCGCTGGTTTTATCGATTTACAAGACCATGCCAAATCGTTGGGAATTACCGATTTCAGTCTGAAAAAACTAGCCGCCATCACCTGTGGTTTCCGCATTTCTAAAGGCCAGCAACTTTCGAACTGGGAAGCCGATGAACTTACAGAGGCACAGCAGGTTTATGCAGCAACCGATGCCTGGGTCTCGCTCGAAATATTTGAGTCATTTGCAAAAATTGACGTATGAATCCCGGACAAGTGAAAATTACGCTGAAACCCGGTAAAGAGCAGTCGGTGAAAAGATTTCACCCCTGGATTTTTTCGGGCGCCATTGCGCGCATGACAGGCAAACCGGCAGAAGGGGAGTGGGTTTTGGTTTATTCTTCAGAAAACGAATTTCTGGCTGCCGGACATTATCAGATCGGTTCAATCGCAGTTCGGGTTTTGACTTTCGTTGATGTTGAACCGGATGATAATTTCTGGAAAAATAAAATTGAAAGTGCCTGGAAATTACGCCAGTCGCTGGGTTTTGATAATAATAATGAAACCAATGTTTTTCGACTAATTCATGGCGAGGGTGATGGTTTGCCGGGTTTGATCGTAGATTTTTACAACGGAACAGCCGTGATGCAATCTCATTCGGTGGGGATGTTTCTGATCCGTGATTTGCTTGCAAAAATCCTGAAAGAGGTTCTGGGCGACAGGCTCAACGCTGTTTATGATAAAAGCGCCAAAACATTGCCGTTTAAAGCCGATATTTCGCCGGTTGACGAATATATTCTGGGTGAACAGGGAGAAACACAAGTGACGGAATATGGGTTGAAATTCAAGGTTGACTGGCAGGAAGGACAAAAAACCGGCTTTTTTATCGACCAGCGCGAAAACAGGTTGCTGGTGCAGCAATACTCCCGAAACCGCGATGTGCTGAACATGTTTTGCTACACAGGTGGTTTTTCGTTTTACGCCATGAAAGGCGGTGCCCAAATGGTTCATTCGGTGGATGCTTCGGCTTCAGCCATCGAAATCACCCGCCAGAATGTGGAACTGAATTTTCCGGGTGATGCACGTCACGAAGCTTTTGTTGCCGATGGTTTTGAATACCTGAAAAATATAAAGGATCAATATGATTTAATTATTCTTGATCCGCCTGCATTTGCCAAACACCGCGACACGCTGTCACAGGCGTTGAAAGGATATAAACGAATCAACACACGCGCATTTGAGCAGATCAGGAGCGGTGGAGTGTTGTTTACTTTTTCGTGTTCGCAGGTGGTGACAAAAGATCAGTTCCGTGAGGCTGTTTTCTCGGCAGCGGCAATTGCAAAACGAAACGTGCGGATTTTGCACCAATTAACCCAGCCCGCTGACCACCCGGTTAATATTTACCACCCTGAAGGCGAATACCTGAAAGGACTGGTTTTGTTTGTTGAATAAAAAATGGAATTATGATTGGAAAGAATCTGGTAGATTTTCTGAATGAAGAGTTAAAGGAATACAACATCGTTGAAAAACTCGTGTACCTGGCAAATGGTCACCCTGATAATGTGGTTTTTACTACAAGCTTTGGTTACGAAGACCAGGTAATTACCGACTTGATTTTCAGTAATAATATCGATATTAATGTGGTGACACTTGATACAGGCCGGCTGTTTGAAGAAACTTACAAAGTTTACCGCAGCACTTTGGAGAAATATGGCAAACCGATCAAAGCTTTTTTCCCGCCAACCGAAAAAGTGGAGCAGCTTTTAAAAGATAAAGGGCCGTTCAGTTTTTATGAGTCTCTTGAAAACCGCAAAGAGTGTTGTTTTATCCGTAAAGTAATCCCGCTGAAACGGGCACTGGCTGGTAATGAAATCTGGATAACCGGGTTGCGTGCTTCACAGTCGGAAAACCGCAGCGACCTCCACGAATTTGAGTGGGACGAAGGTAACCAGATCATCAAATTCAACCCGTTGTTAGATTGGAGCCTGGAACAAACTATTCAGTATGTGAAAGAAAACAATGTGCCGTACAATATTTTACACGACCGTGGTTTTGTGAGTATCGGCTGCGAACCTTGTACCCGGGCCATTCGCCCCGGTGAAGATTTCAGGGCCGGCCGCTGGTGGTGGGAACAAAACTCGGGCAAAGAGTGTGGATTGCACGAAACAAAACATTAATCCACTTTCTTAAACCGCAGCAACTCCCTTCCGGTTTCATCAGAAAAAATCAGTTGCAGGCCATCGCGACGGTACTTTTTTGATTGAGCAAATGCTGCATTAAATCTGTCGGGAATATCGGTATCAAGACAAAGCTTTTTGGTTTGGGCAACCTGGCCAAACTCGATCTCTCCGTTTTCAAGTTTTGTAATGGAGCCGGTTAACCGATTACAACCATCAGAACCCATCACACGCATTTCAGTTACATTAATTTCAATGGCCGGGAGCGGTCGCTGGTTATCGTTTTCGGGTTTTTTTACTGTTTTGCCGTTGATTGCTTCCAAAACCCAAAGGTCGTGCAGTGCAAAGCGGGGATCTGGTATTTTTTCAAGAATTTCAACCAGTTTATATTTTACTGATGAACCATCCACCGGAACTTTTGCTGGATTCAGTTTTTGTTCCGTTACTCTAATTTTAAAAAGATACCCGTTCTGAAAGTTAAATCCTTCAATTTCAGAATAAAAATTCTGCCAGTTGCCGGATTGTATGGTGTCCGATTTTAGAATCTGCAGACATTTCATAGGGCCAACTCCGGAACAATCCACTTTCGAACCATTTACCCACCAGATTTCAGCAGACGTAGTTTGTATTTTTTTCGTGGCACATCCCGAAAGAGCCATCACAACGATGAAAATCAACAAGTTTCTCATAATCCCTATTTTTAACTTTTTGCTGATTGTCAAAGTTACAGAAACCCTGCCAACTTTCGGGCGCATTTTTGCCGGCTAATTTCCTGCCGAAAAATCAAGTTTTCCGCCTTTTTGCAGATCAGAATGTGTGATAACCGGCTGAATTTCCTTCCCGTTTAAACTTACTTTAGCAAACGAGGTACAACTGCATCCGGGGGTGGTGGTGAGTTCAAAAGTACCTCCGGGATAATATTTTTTATCGAGGTGAAGAATAACTTTTTCATAAAGTGGAGAGGATAACTGGTACTCGTTGCTGCCCGGACAAACCGGATAAAATCCCATTGCCCCGAATACATACCAGGCCGACATTTGCCCGGCATCATCGTTGCCCGAAATTCCGCCGGGGCCCAATCCATATTCTGTTTTCAACAAATATTTTACAGTTTCCTGTGTTTTTTTCCAGTTGCCCACATAATTAAAAAGATATGGAATCTGGTGGCTGGGTTCGTTTCCATGCCAGTATTCATGATGGTCAATCATTGTATCCAGTTGTGCGGCAAACTTTTCCTTTCCACCCATAAGTTCCATTAATCCGGTTACATCGTGCGGAACATAAAATGTGTAATGTTTTGGCGAACCTTCGGTAATGTATGATAGATGCTCAGTTGCACTGAAATCTTCCGTAAAAGTGCCATCGGCAAAACGTCCGCAAACCCAGCCTTTCTGAGGATCAAAAACATTCCGGTAGTTTTGTGAACGCGCCATCAGTTCATTGTAATCGTCTTTTTTATTCAGCTTTTTGGCAACCTGTGCAATGGCCCAGTCGTCGTAAGCATATTCTAGCGTACGCGAAACCTGTTCACGTTTGTGAAATGCCTGTAAAACTTCATCTTCCAAAGGAATATAGCCGTATTTTAAATAGCTGTCAAGTGCCCGCCTCCCTTTTCCATCCTGGTATTCAATTGAATCTGCGGGAATTTCAAAAGCATTTTTGCGCATGTATTTGTAGGTTTTTTCAAGATCAAAATCAAAACCTTTCATGGCAGCATCGGCCAGAATAGAAGCGCTGTGGTCGCCAATCATAGCCGAAGTGTAGCTGTTCCACATCGGGAAAATGGGCAGCCAGCCACCCTGTTCAGCTTTTACAACCAGCGATTTTACCATGTCATTGTACTCTTTTGGCGCGATAATACTCAGCAACGGCATTTGGGCACGGTAAATATCCCAATTTGAAAAGTCATCATAATAATCAAATCCCTCCGCTTTTTCAATTTCTCCATTTCCTGCAAAACGCGGGTATTCGCCATTTACATCGCTGTATAACCGCGGGTGAATCAGCGAATGATACAGGGCTGTGTAAAACTTAATTTTATCATCTTCAGGGGCATTCACCAACTCAATTTTACCCAGATATTCATTCCATGTATTCTCAAGTTCAGCTTTTGTTTTATTAAAATTCCAATCCGGGATTTCGGTTTCCAGGTTTTTGCGCGCATTTTCAATACTTGTAAACGATGTTCCGATTTTCATCAGGATGACGGCATCGCTTTTTGTAGTAAAAGTTACATATCCTCCAATATTCTCACCTTTGTCCTGTTCGATGGCTCCCACCGTAAAATCGGTTCCGCGATAAATACCGGTTTTGATAATTTTCTGACTGAATTTTGCCACAAAATACCCCGAAATTCCGGCAGGTTTTCCTGAACCTGCATATATTCTATGAACCGGATTGTAGCCAACAACCTCCTGGTTAATGGTGTCAATTTTTATATAGCCTTCGCCTTCATCGCTGTTGATATCGAAAATGATGGTCGGGTTTACCGCATCAATCCAGGAGAAGCGGAAAAAGCCAGATCGTTTCGTGGCTGTAACTTCCGAGAGAATACCAGTTTCGGTAAACATCGTAGTTAAATAGGCAGGTGAAAGGGTATCATTGTTCATCAGGTAATCTGTATTCCGCTGGTTGGGCATAAGTCTGAAGCGGTTGTCGAAATTCATAGGGTAAACTGTAAATGAACCATAATCCTGTGTGCAGGAACCGCTTAACCAATGTGTTGCGCGAAATCCCTGGATGTAGGTAGTTCCAAAATAAAAAGGAGCAACACATTTTTTTTCGGTAGGCTGGGTTTGTGGAGTCCATTGTGTCATTCCAAAAAGCGCAGTGACTGCCGGAATGGTTTGTCCGTTATTGACGCGGTCACCCGGTTTCAGTTTTACCGATTCGGTAGTGGCAAGTGCAGTGCCAATGAGCGGATCGACATATTTAATTAAATCGGGTGATTTTTGTTTACAGGAATTACCGAGTAAAACAATTAAAATCAACAATGAAACAAGATACCTGGAGAAGTTCATATATGTTTTGATTTAGTTTCAGTGCATAAAAATAGAAATTATCCAACAACCACGGCTTGCAGTTTTCAGCAAGTTTTAAAACCGAAAACCGGCAGAATAAAAGGCAAACAGGTATTTTTTATCTGCCAATGCACGTATTAGTCGTTCAACCGGTAAAAATCTTCTGCAAATAGGCTTAATCGTGTTTTGCAGGACATCCGGCGCTGTTGACAGCCTTTAATCTGCCGGATATTGAAAAAAAATGAACCACAATAAGTATTGACCTACATTTGATTTGTAAAACAATTAACAGTAAATGTCATGAAAACAAAACTTTTTATTTTAACAGTATGTGTTGCCCTTCTCAGCCTTGGAGCTTCTGCAAAAATCAAAACTGGTCAGGCACTGACCGGAAATTCACTGACCGAATTTGGTAATTATTCCATTACCGTGGCTAATGCCCCGATGATGGTCAATAACGAAGCAGTGAAAACGTACGATTTAATGTATGATAATACATCGAATCCGGTGAAAATTGGTGTTGTAAAAACCGAAGATTGCTCAAAATTTATCGTTCGTACCGACGAGTTCGAGGTTCAGTACACTTGTAACAAAGGCGTTTTCGGGGTGAAAAAAATCGAAGCCCAATACCAGCAGTTACCAAAGGAAGAAATTGATGCAAAACTCGAACGTTTCAATTATTTTTCACAAAGGGTAATTTGTCAGGACAAAAAATCGGAAGACGAACTGCTGGGTTTAATTGCCTGCTACTTCCCGAAATTGATTAAAGAAGATTACCAGGCAAGTTTTTAAATTAGAGAATTAGTGTTAAACAGCGCAATTTTTTTCATAGAAATATGAAAAACAGGCCTTTCGTCAGAGGACGGAAGGCCTTTTATTTTTTATAGTACACCAGAAACTTCACTTAAAATATGTTAAAAACCTGAAATATTGTAACGAAAACATAGTTATCTGAGTCTTTATGAAGTGTAATTTAAGTTCATTAAATTTTTCAGAGCAGAAACAGAAAAACCTGGAAACAGTGTAACAGAATACAGGAAACGATACTTATAAAAACAGAACAGAAAACAAACTTATGCCAGCTTCGGGAGTGTAACTTTGCATCAGCCAGTGCAATAACACGTTCGTAGTTTGTATAACAAACAAAGCCGCAACATGAAAACAAAGTGCCTGGTGATTGATGACGAACCACTTGCACGGGAACTATTACGTTCTCATATCTCGAAACTCGAAAACTTTGAAATTGTCGGAGAGTGCAGCGATGCCATGAAAGCACTCCAGAAATTACGCGATGAAAAAGTGGATTTGATGTTTATGGATGTCCAGCTTCCCCAGATTACCGGATTCGAATTACTTAAAATTCTGAAAAACAGACCCAAAGTTATTGTAACAACTGCCCATCGGGAATATGCACTCGAAGGTTTTGAACTCGATGTGGTTGATTTTTTACTGAAACCGATTGCATTCGATCGTTTTCTGAAATCAGTCAATAAATATTATCAATTGATTGAAGATGAGGTTTTACCTGCCCCGACAGTTAATGAAGTTTCGAATGGAGAAGAACCTTTCATTTATGTAAAAGAGAATAAAAAAGTGTTGAAAGTGAACCTGAGTGAAATTCTTTATGTGGAAGGTTTGAGCGAATATGTGCAGATTTTTACAGGCAAACGAAAAATTGTGACCAAAACAAGTATGACCAACCTGGAAGAAAAACTTCCGGCTGATGATTTTGTAAGAATTCACAAATCGTATATTGTTTCCACGCTACATATTGAGGCTTTCACGGCCAATTGTGTCGAAATTCCCGGAAAATCGCTGCCAATAGGGCGGAGCTACAAAAACTCGGTGCTCAGCATGCTTCAGTTGCAGGGTAACAGTTGATGGCATGATGCTTAAAAATAGCAGACAGTTTTAAAATTCCTTTTCCGGGTTGAAGTGCTTTTACAGGCGAAAGATTCAGCCATTTACACCTGATTTGATTGACTTCATCAAGTTGATTTGGTTTTTCCGGTAATTTTCCATTAGCCCAACAGGCAACTACGGTTTTCAATGTTGAACCACGCACGCGGCAGGTAAATTCCGACCTTTTCCCCGGGTGCACATGAATAAAGTTTTCATCGTTTACTGAGCGTTTCACCATCCAGACCGATGAATCGCTCAACATCAATTTTTTATAGTCTGAGCCGGAAATCCACCTGCAAAAATCTTCATGGGTAAATACATTCAAACTAATTAAAACCGATTGAATTTCAGCCAGAATTTCATCAACAGAGAGTTTTCCGGTGTATAAATCCATCAGGTTATCGCCAATAACCAGCAATCTGTCCGAAATTTCATCTATTGAACTGAATTTCAGTTTATCTGCTTCAGAAATTATAAAGTTGAGGTGATGTTTCATGGGGTTGAATGTTACAGGTATTTTAATTTTTTCGGTCATGCTGATAACTCCCATTAAAGTAATTGTAAATTTACCAGAAAACAATAAAAATGGTTTTTGAACCTGATAATAAATACGTTCTGATTAACCGTAACGTATTGTTGGCCTCTGAAGCCGAATTGCCTGATAACGAAAAAGGAATTTACGAAGTCATCAGGGTGATTGACGGAATTCCCCTGTTTTTTGAAGATCATTATGCGAGATTTTGCAGATCAGCAGAAATTGCAGGTATCACGCTTGGTTTTGAGGAAGGGGAACTCTTCAGATTACTCCGGAAACTTATTGGAAAAAGCGCCACAAAAGAAGGAAACATTCTTATTTCGAAAGATAAAAATCTGGTCGCTCATTTTATCAGTCATAATTACCCAACCGCCGAAATGTATAAAGAAGGTGTCATTTGCAGGCTGCTTTTTGCTGAAAGAACGAATCCGAATGCAAAAATACTGCACACAGAAGCTCGCGAAAAAGCCAACAAATTGCTGGCTGAAAGTGGATGTTACGAAGTTCTGCTGGTCGATCACAACGGATTTGTAACAGAAGGAAGCCGGAGCAATGTGTTTTTTGTTTCGGGAGATAAAATATTTACAGCGCCCGGAAGTCAGGTTTTATTAGGGATTACGCGGCAAAAAGCCATTGAAACTGCCCGTTCATTGCAAATAGAAGTGATTGAAAAGGAAATTCATACTTCTGAAATTCAGCAGTTTGATGCAGCTTTTATTACCGGAACTTCGCCTAAAATTCTTCCCATCAAACAAATCGAAGAAATTCAGCTTGACTCACGAAATACGTTGGTTACCAGGCTGATGATTGCATTTAACGAAAGAATTGCAGCTTATGTAAATGAAAATCTGAAAAGCAAAATTTAAAATGAAACTCAGGAAATTAGGATTTGTTGGTTCGTTTGCCATTTATCTGTCGGCTGCAACATTGATGTTTGTAATGACTCATTTTCTGATTCCTTATCTGAGCAAAACCACCGGAATGGAAACCATATTCTTCTGGTTTGTGGTGGCAGGAGCCGGAATTTTTACACCGCTGATTATTACCGGGTTGTTTATACTGAAATCTGAAGGATACAAAATATCGCGGCAAACAATTACCGGCCGACTGCGATTCAAAAGGCTGACATCAAAAGATTTACTTTTAACATTTGCCGGATTGATGGCAGTTGGTATTTTAAGTGGCGCAATGATGAAAATCCTCGAAATGATGATTGGGAGATTCGACCACTCGCCATCTTTCATGCAATTCGAACCACTTTCAGCAGGGCGCTACTGGCTTCTGCTGGTTTGGGCTCCGTATTGGATTACCAATATTTTGGGCGAAGAGTTTTTGTGGCGGGGTGTGATGCTTCCCCGGCAGGAAATTGTTTTTGGTAAATATGCCTGGCTGATCCACGGATTTGGCTGGGGATTGTTTCACATCGCGTTTGGCTGGCAGTTGCTCATTACTTTGATCCCGCTTATTTTCATTCAATCATACCTTGTTCAGAAAACCGGAAATTCGTGGGTAGGCGTAATTCTACACGGCGGATTAAATGGACCGGCTTTTATTGCCATTTGTTTTGGACTGATTTAAAGAATTCAGGATGGTAAAAAAATGCCGGAAAATTTTTGTTCCCCGGCACATAAACATCAGTTAGTTTTTTGCTTTTATTAGTCTGAATTTCTTAAAACCTGTCATTCAGAATCGATTCAATTACTTTGTAATCAATGTTTCTTTTTTCACCAAGTTTATAGGGGCGTTTCCTGAAACGATTGGTGATTCTGTCCACTTTTTCATTGGTAAGTCCGTAGGCTGAAAGCGTGGTTGGCAGCCCCATTTTTTCAAAGAAATCAGCCGTTTTTTTGATCGCCAAATCAATGCGTTCATTATCTGATCCTTCAGAAATTCCCCAGACCCGTTCACCATATTGAAGAATTTTGGCTTTTTTCTCATCGCGTTTGATATTCATCACGCCCGGAAGTACAATAGCCAAAGTTCTGGCGTGGTCAATTCCATGAAAGGCAGTCAGTTCATGACCAATGCCGTGTGTCGCCCAATCCTGCGGAACACCCGGAGAAATCCAGCCATTCAGGGCAACGGTGGCACTCCACATAAAATTGGCAGCTGCATCGTAGTCATTTCTGTCAGCTAAAACTTTCGGACCTTCTTCAATTAAAGTCAGCAAAACACTTTCTGCCATGCGGTCCTGCAATGGAGCATTTACCGGGAAAGTGAGGTATTGCTCCATTACGTGGACAAATGCATCAACAACCCCGTTTGCAACCTGTTTGTCAGGCAGCGAGAAAACACATTCAGGATCGAGAACCGAAAATTTCGGCATCACCAGCAGCGAACTGAATGCCAGTTTTTCGGTTGTGGAAACGCGTGAAATAACCGAGTTTCCGTTCATTTCAGAACCTGTGGCGGGCAAAGTCAGCACAGCTCCAATGGGAACTGCGTTTTCAACCGGTGCTGCTTTTGCAAGAATATCCCATGGATCGCCATTTTTGTGGTAAACTGCGGCGGCTATAAATTTTGTGGCATCAAGCACCGAACCACCGCCCACTGAAAGCAGAAAATCTATTTTTTCACTTTTTACCACCTCAACAGCTTTCATACAGGTCTCGTAATGTGGGTTTACTTCAATGCCGCCAAACTCTTTGACATTGAACCCTTTTAATGCTTTTTTTACCTGGTCGTAAACACCGTTTTTCATGATGCTGCCACCACCATATGTCAGCAAAATATTGGCATTTTGTGGAATTTCAGCAGCAATTTTTGAAATGGTGTTTTTACCGAAAATTATTTTAACCGGATTTTTGAATTCGAAATTGTACATGATAATTGTATTTAATTGTTCAAATTTGCGCGTAAAGTTATTCTAAAATGAAGGAAAATTCAAATACTGAAAACCAATCAGAACATTTCAGGGAGGTTATGCAGCGTCATTCCGATGAAGAATTGATCAAAGTGCTGAAAAAAAGGAAACAATACCAGCCCGAAGCTGCAAAACAGGCGATTGCTGAGGCAATCAGCCGGGGCATTATCAATTCGGAGCAGGATTTATTCTCCGAAAAATTTGCAGAAATTCCTACCAAAAACAGGTTATTTCCAGAAATAGAAAATCCGGTGGTGAGGAAAAAAGTGAGACGAAGTATTTCCCGCTCTCTTTTATTGGTTGGCGCTATTCCGCTTGTTTGGTGCCTTGCCCGCTGGAATATAAATACACTTCCGGTAAGTTTGATGGTTCTTTCTTTCAGCCTGGTTTGGATGGGCATTTCTACCGGTTTGTTAGTCTCAAAAAATGTGAGGTTTGCCTATGGTTTGCTTTACCTTTTGGTTCCGGGGCTTATTTTTCTGGTTAGAATGATGCTGCAAAACCGGTTTCTGCTTGCCTATGAAATAGTTGTGCCTGTGATGCTTACAGGTTTAATTCTTTATGGCGTGGGTTATCTGCACAAACTGAAAGAATAAAGTACCTCCGGTTACCAGTTTCATTCTTTGTTTACCTTTTAAAACAGGTGTTTAGTCGATTTTAGACTCCATAAAACTTTTCCAGGTTTTATCTTCGCAGGGCAATTATCAAAAAACAGGGACATGAAAAGGATTTTCGTTTTTACAGCGTTGTTATTCGTTTTCGGGATTTCGGTAGCTAGTGCACAAAATGATTTAAATTGGGAATCAAAAGTCTATAATTTAGGCGATTACAAAACTATCAGGCTCGAAGGTGGGTTCAGGGTTTATCTCATTCAGGGCGACCACTACGAAGTAAAAGTAAAATCACCGGATATTGATGTTTTTGACAAAATCAACATCCGGAATTCAGGACAAAGATTGTCGGTAAAGGTTAACCAATCGATTTTTGATTACAGCCGGGTGAACTTGTATTTCACTTTCAAAGATCTCAGGGAACTTGAAATAGAAGGGGGAGTCAGCCTGAAAACCAATGGTTATCTCGATCTTACTGATTTCAGTACCCGTATCAAAGGCGGTGCAAATATTGATTTGAATATGAAAGCCCAGACAGTAAAGATTGTAGGTGAAGGCGGTTTTCTTTTCGAAATAAAAGGTGTGACCGATTTATTGGATGTTTCCATATCGGGTGCCGGACACGTGAGTGCCAGCGAAATGAAATCGGATGATGTGAACTTTGCCATTTACGGATTCGGAACCGGAAGTGTTCATCCGATAAAAACATTAGACGCACATATTGAGGGCGTGGGGATGATTAAATACAAAGGTTCACCGCGTGTTACCCAAACCATCGACGGGCTGGGAAGCGTCAAGCCATTAAACTGATTTCAAACAAAATCTCCATCTTCTTTATTTCTGAAATCAGCAAAAAAATCTGGTTTTTGATTTTGCTGAAAAGTGGACAGAAATATCAGATTGGTTTTGAAAGCATCGAAATTTCATTAAATTTGTGGTTCGTGTTCGTACACGGAAGCGACTTGAACCAATATTTTAATCAAATTTCAAAGCGATAATGAAAAAAAATCTGATTCTTTTTGTGTTACTTGTTTCAATGACAGGTACAGTTTTTTCACAGGATGGTGAATGGATTTCGTTGTTTAACGGAAAAGACCTCACGGGTTGGAAGCAGTTAAATGGCGAAGCCAAATACGAAGTAAAAGATGGAATGATCGTTGGAACAACGGTTCTGAATACACCCAATTCCTTTTTGTGTACCGAAAAAAATTACTCCGATTTTATTTTTGAAGTTGATTTACTGGTGGCCGATGACATGAATTCAGGCATTCAATTCAGGAGCGAAAGCAAACCCGAATTTAACAACGGCCGTGTTCATGGTTATCAATGCGAAGTGGATCCATCAACCCGCGCCTGGAGTGGTGGGATTTATGATGAAGCCCGCCGTGGCTGGCTTTATCCGCTCGATTTAAACCCGGCTGCCCAATCGGCACTGAAAAGGGGAGAGTGGAATCATTACCGGATTGAATGTATTGGCAACTCGATAAAAACCTGGATTAACGGCATTCCGTGTGCACATGTTATTGACAATATGACTACTTCGGGTTTAATTGCCCTGCAGGTTCACGGCATTGGTAATAACAAGGAAAAAGAAGGTGAGCAGATAAAATGGAAAAACATCAGGATAAAAACAAAAAACCTGAAACCATCGCCGGCAGAAGGAATTTACGTGGTAAATCTGATTCCCAACGATTTGAGTGAAGCAGAAAAGAAACAGGGGTTTGAATTGCTTTTTAATGGTAAAAATCTGGATAACTGGAAAGTGGCTTCATCCGGAAATCCAATTGCAAAAGGATGGGATATTGTTGATGGTGAGCTTGTGGCTAACAAGAATAAAGAAGTAAAAGGCGATGGCGATATCAGTACAAAACAGGAATATGGCCCTTTCGAATTGAAATTTGATTTTAAACTCACAGAAGGTGCCAACAACGGTATAAAATACGGAATTGGAAACAATGGCCCGAACCTCGGATTGGAATACCAGATTCTCGACGACGAAAAACATCCGGATGCCAAGCAGGGTGTTGTTGGAAACCGGACGCTGGCTTCTTTGTATGATTTGATTCCATCTGAAAAAGATCCACGGTTTATTAAAAAAATCGGAGAGTGGAACCAGGGCCGGATTGTTGTCTATCCCGACAATACAGTTCAGCATTGGCTGAATGGAAGGAAAGTTGTGGAATATAAACGCGGTAGTAACATCTATAAAGCTTTGGTGGCCCGCAGTAAATATGCGGCACACGAAAATTTCGGGATGGCAGAAAAAACACCGATTCTGATCACTGACCATCACGATGAAGTTTATTTCAGAAGCATTAAAATCAGGGAGTTAAAATAAAACAGACATATTCAAATAAAAC